>JBQCEF010000395.1:0-8583 GCA_051960495.1 Nocardioides sp.
AGATCGCGGTCGCCGAGCGGGTCCGTGACGCCAGCGGCGGCTACGGCGCCTGGCCGGTGTGCGGACAGCGCGCCTGAGCACGACGGATAGGGTCGCCCCCGTGGGCGACCAGAGCATCTCCTCCGCCGGTCCGAGGCTTCTCGGGCCGGCGGAGGTGCGTCTGCTCGCGGCCCGCCTCGGCCTCCGGCCGACCAAGCAGCGCGGCCAGAACTTCGTCATCGACGCCAACACGGTCCGCCGGATCGTCAAGGCCTCAGGGGTCGGTCCCGACGACGTCGTGCTCGAGGTCGGTCCCGGCCTCGGGTCGCTGACGCTGGGCCTGCTGGGCGTCGTACGCCGGGTGGTCGCCGTCGAGGTCGACCCGGTGCTCGCGCGCGCCCTGCCCGCAACCGTGGCCGACCGCGCGCCCGAGCAGGCCGACCGGTTCGAGGTGGTCGAGGCGGACGCGATGCGGGTCGACGCGGTGCCGGGACCGCCGCCCACCGCGCTGGTCGCGAACCTGCCCGACAACGTGGCGGTGCCGGTGCTGCTGCACCTGATGGCGCTGCTGCCGTCGTTGCGGCACGGTCTGGTGATGGTGCAGTCGGAGGTCGCCGACCGGCTCGCCGCGCCACCCGGCTCGCGCACCTACGGGGTGCCGTCGGTGAAGGCGGCCTGGTTCGCCGACGTACGGCGTGCCGGTGCGGTCGGGCGCACCGTGTTCTGGCCGGCGCCCAACGTCGACTCCGGGCTGGTCGCCTGGGAGCACCGCGACCCGCCGGCCGTCGACGTGACCCGCGAGCAGGTCTTCGCGGTCGTCGACGCGGCGTTCGCCCAGCGCCGCAAGACGCTCCGGTCCACGCTGAAGGGCCTCGCCGGCTCGGCGGAGGCTGCCGAGGCCGCGCTCGCGCACGCGGGGGTCGACCCGCAGGTGCGGGGCGAGCAGCTCGGGGTCGCCGAGTTCGCCGCGATCGCCGAGGGGCTCGCGCGGGTGACGGCGCGCGCCACGGCTGACGGGGCCACGCCGTGACGGCCGCCTACGTCACCGCGTCCGCCCCGGCCAAGATCAACCTGCACCTCGGGGTCGGCCCGGTGCGCCCGGACGGCTACCACCCGCTCGCGACGGTCTACCAGGCGATCGGGATGCTCGACGAGGTCACGGTCGCCCCGGCGCCGGCGTACTCCGTCACGGTCACCGGCAACCGCGGCCTGGTGCTCACCGACGTGCCGCTCGACGACACCAACATCGCGATCCGGGCGGCCAGGCTCCTCGCCGCGGACGCCGGCGTGCACGGCGCGGTCTCGATCCGGATCGACAAGGGCATCCCGGTCGCCGGCGGGCTGGCCGGTGGGTCGGCCGACGCCGCCGCGACGCTGGTCGCCTGCGACGCGCTGTGGGGGCTGCAGACGCCGCGCGAGCAGCTGATGCGGCTCGCGGCCCGGCTCGGGTCGGACGTGCCGTTCGCGCTGGTCGGTGGCACCGCGGTCGGCACCGGACACGGGGAGCTGGTCGCCCCGGCGATGGCGCGCGGCGAGTACTGGTGGGTGGTCGCGGAGTCGCGCGAGGGGCTGTCGACGCCCGCGGTCTACCGCGAATTCGCCGCGCTGCACGCCGGCGAGCACGTCCCCGAGCCTGAGATCCCCGGCGAGCTGATGGAGGCGCTGCGCGCCCACGACCTGGAGAAGCTCGCGCTGACCGTCCAGAACGACCTGGAGGCGCCCGCGCTGCGGCTGCGGTCGGACCTCGCGGAGGTGCTGACCGCGGGCGTCGACGTGTCGGCGCTCGGGTCGCTGCTGTCGGGCTCAGGGCCGACCTGCCTGTTCCTGTTCGATTCGAAGAAGCATGCCGGGCAGGTCGTCTCCTCGCTGCGGGCGGCCGGCATCGGGCCGGTGTCGTTCGCCCGCGGACCGGTCCCCGGCGCGCGCGTGGAGAGGGTCGGCTGATGGCGGTCCCCAACCTGGTCAACCTCGAACGGGTGCACAAGGCCTACGGCATCCGGCCGCTGCTCGACGACGTCTCGCTCGGCGTCGGGGCCGGCCAGCGGGTCGGTGTGGTCGGCCGCAACGGCGACGGCAAGACCACGCTGCTGCGGCTGCTCGGCGGGCTGGAGGAGCCGGACGAGGGGCGGGTCTCGCGCAACCGCGGGCTGCGCCTGGGCTACCTCACGCAGGGCGACGACCTCGACCCCGCGGCGACGGTGCGTGCGGCCGTGCTGGAGGGCCGCGCCGACCACGAGTGGGCCGCGGACACCACCACGCGCGAGGTCGTCGAGGTGCTGCTCGCCGGGGTCGCGCTCGACCGGGTCGTCGACGGACTCTCCGGCGGCGAGCGGCGGCGCTGCTCGCTGGCACGGCTGCTGCTCGGCGACCACGACCTGGTGATCCTCGACGAGCCGACCAACCACCTCGACGTCGAGGCCGTCGCGTGGCTCGCCGACCACCTGGTGCGTCGTACGTCGGCGCTGGTGGTCGTCACCCACGACCGGTGGTTCCTCGACGCGGTGTGCGAGACCACGTGGGAGGTGCACGACGGGGTCGTCGACGTGTACGACGGCGGGTACGCCGCCTTCGTGCTGGCCAAGGCAGAGCGGCAGCGCCAGGCCGCGGCCTCGGAGGTGCGGCGGCAGAACCTGATGCGCAAGGAGCTGGCGTGGCTGCGGCGCGGGGCACCGGCGCGCACGTCGAAGCCGAAGTTCCGGATCGACGCCGCGACGGCGCTCATCGAGGACGAGCCGCCGCCGCGCGACCGCCTGGAGCTGCAGCGGTTCGCGACGCAGCGGCTCGGCAAGGACGTCATCGACGTCGAGGACGTCGACCTGGTGCGCGGCGAGCGGACGCTGCTGTCGCACGCCACCTGGCGGCTCGGGCCCGGCGACCGGGTCGGCCTGGTCGGGGTCAACGGCGCCGGCAAGACCTCCGTGCTCAACCTGCTCGCCGGGACGCTCAAGCCGGTGGCCGGGCGGGTGCGGACCGGGCGCACCGTCGCGCTGGCCCACCTGACCCAGGCGCTCGACGACCTGGACCCCGAGGACCGCGTGCTCGACGCCGTGGAGGCGATCAAGCGGGTGACCAAGGTGGCCGGCGGCGAGGTCACCGCCTCCTCGATGCTCGAGCGGTTCGGCTTCACCGGCGACCGGCTCACGGCCCGGATCGGCGACCTGTCGGGCGGTGAGCGGCGGCGGTTCCAGATGCTCAAGCTGCTGCTCGAGGAGCCCAACGTGCTGCTGCTCGACGAGCCGACCAACGACCTCGACATCGAGACGCTGACCGTGCTCGAGGACTTCCTCGACGGCTGGCCCGGCACGCTCGTGGTGGTCTCGCACGACCGGTACTTCCTCGAGCGGGTCTGCGACTCGGTGTGGGCGCTGCTCGACGACGGGCAGATCTCGATGCTGCCGCGCGGCGTCGACGAGTACCTCGAGCGGCGTGACGCCGCGCTGCGGGCCGGCGTCGTCGGGGCGACAGCGGCGGCCGACGTGGCGTCGCCGGCGGTGGCGCAGGGTGCGTCGGGGACCGGCGGACCTGGTGGCGGCGGTGCCGGGCCCGGTGGCGGGGCTGTTGCGGAGGCGTCCTACCAGCTGGCCTCGGCGCAGGAGACCCGCGAGGCCAAGAAGGCCATGGCGCGGATCGAGAAGCAGCTGGCCCGGGTGACCGAGCGCGCCGAGAAGCTGCACGCGGAGCTGGCCGAGCACGCCGCGGACTACGAACGGCTGGCCGCCCTCGGCGCCGAGCTCGAGGTCGTGGAGGCCGAGAAGGACGCCCTCGAGGAGGAGTGGCTCACCGCCGCCTCCCTCCTCGAGTAACCCGTTGAGCCGCGCCTCATTCCCCGTTGAGCCGCGCCTGATTCCGCGGTGAAGCGCGCGCTTCGTCGGCGAAAAAGGCGCGGTTCGTCGGCGAAAAAGGCGCGGTTCGACTGCTCGGGTCAGGTGCGCTCGAAGGGGAGCACCAGGGTGCGGAGCAGCGCGGCGAGCCGCGGCTGGTCGGCCGGCTGCAGCGCGGCGAGCAGCGCGCGCTCGCGGTCGAGCAGCCCCGACAGCGCCCCGTCGACGGTGGTCCGGCCGCTGTCGGTGAGCCGCACCAGCACCCCGCGCCGGTCGCGCGGGTCCGGCAGCCGCTCGACCAGCCCGCGCGCCGCGAGCCGGTCGACGCGGTTGGTCATCGTGCCGCTGGTCACCAGCGTCTCCCGCAGCAGCCGGCCGGGGGAGAGCTCGTACGGCGCCCCGGCGCGGCGCAGTGCCGCGAGTACGTCGAACTCCCACGGCTCGAGGTCGTGCTCGGCGAACGCCTGCCGGCGCGCACGGTCCAGGTGATGGCCGAGCCGGGTGACGCGGCTGAGCACCTCCATCGGGCGCAGGTCGAGGTCGCCGCGTTCCCGGGCCCAGGCCTCGACCAGACGGTCCACCTCGTCCTGCATGGCTCCGATACTACCCATCGAGATTCTTGACATCGAGACAATCTCCGGGATTCCATGTATCTTGACGTCAAGATAGTTCGAGGAGGACACGATGGCGCACACCTGGGACCCCGAGCGGTACCTCACCTACGCCGACGAGCGCGGCCGGCCGTTCGTGGAGCTGCTCGCCCGGGTGGGCGCCACCGCACCCCGACAGGTGGTGGACCTCGGCTGCGGCCCGGGCAACCTCACGACTCTGCTGGCCGAGCGCTGGCCCGACGCGCAGGTCACCGGGGTCGACTCGTCGCCGGAGATGATCGCCGCGGCCCGCGATGGCGTCGCCACGCGCGACGATCGGGCCGCCCCCCGGATCGAGTTCGAGGTCGGCGACCTCCGTGACTGGGCGCCGGCCGGGCCGGTCGACGTGCTGGTCTCCAACGCGACCCTGCAGTGGGTCCCGGGCCACCTCGACCTGCTGCCCCGGCTCGTCGGGCACGTCGCGCCCGGTGGCTGGTTCGCCTTCCAGGTCCCGGGCAACTTCGACGAGCCGAGCCACACGAGCCGGCGCGACCTCGCGGGCGAGGAGCCCTATGCCCAGCACGCCGCCGGCGTCGCGACCCCGGACGCGTTCGCGGCCGCGACCTACCTCGAGGCGCTGGCCGGTCTGGGCTGCCGGGTCGACGCGTGGGAGACGACGTACCTGCACGTCCTCACCGGCGAGGACCCGGTCTTCACCTGGGTGTCCGGCACCGGCGCGCGCCCCACCCTGCAGGCGCTGCCCGATGACTTGCGGCCGGAGTTCGAGGCGGAGTTCAAGCGGCGGCTGCGCGAGGCCTACCCGCCGGGGCCCGCAGGCGTCGTGCTCCCATTCCGCCGGGTGTTCGTCGTCGCGCAGGTGCCTGCCTGACGCCGTACGACGAAGTCCGCATCCACCACGTCCACCAGAAGGAAGGTCGATCACATGAAGCTCCACCACGTGCAGGTGTCCTGCCCCGAGGGCGGCGAGGACGCGGCCCGCCGGTTCTACGGGGAGCTGCTCGGCATCCCCGAGGTCGAGAAGCCGCCGGTGCTCGCCCGGCGCGGCGGCTGCTGGTTCCGCGGCGACGGCGTCGAGATCCACGTCGGCGTCGAGGAGGGCTTCGCCCCGGCGAGGAAGGCGCACCCCGCCCTCGTGCTCGATGACGTCGCGGCGCTCGAGGAGCTCGCCACCCGGGTCGAGGCCGCCGGCCTCCCGGTCACCTGGGACGCGGACTTCCCGGGGTACCGCCGGTTCCACTCCGCCGACGGCAACGGCAACCGCGTGGAGTTACTGGCCAGTCTCTGACACGCGAGTTCGCCTACCTACGCTGCCGAAGGTTACGGTGGCGTAGGTAGGCCCGCCTGGGTCTCGGAGGGAGCACGATGAGCGCGACCATGACCCAGACCCAGCTGCTGCTCGAGCTCGAGCAGGTGGTGGAGGAGAATCTCAACCGGCACCTGTCGGTGGCCAAGGAGTGGTTCCCCCACGAGTACGTCCCGTGGAGCGACGGCCGCAACTTCGACGGCCCGCTGGACGGCGACCCGTGGTCGCCCGACGACTCGCCGATGTCGGACGTGGCGCGGTCCTCGCTGATCGTGAACCTGCTGACCGAGGACAACCTGCCGAGCTACCACCACGAGATCGCCTCGCTGTTCGGCCGCGACGCCGCGTGGGGCGACTGGGTGCACCGCTGGACCGCCGAGGAGGGCCGCCACGGCATCGCGATCCGCGACTACCTGCTGACCTCGCGCGCCGTCGACCCCGTCGAGCTCGAGCGGCTGCGGATGGACCACATGTCCACCGGCTACGAGTCCGCGCACAGCCAGGACCTCGTCCGCTCGCTCGCCTACGTGTCGTTCCAGGAGCTCGCGACCCGCGTCTCGCACCGCAACACCGGCAAGCTCACCGACGACCCCGTCGCGGACGCGCTGCTGGCCAGGGTGGCGGCCGACGAGAACCTGCACATGGTCTTCTATCGCAACCTGCTCAAGGGCGCGCTCGAGCTCGACCCCAACCAGACCATGCGCGCGATCACCGACGTGGTGACGACCTTCGCGATGCCCGGCACCGACATCGCCGGCTTCCAGCGCAAGGCCGTGCAGATGGCGGTCGCCGGCGTCTACGACCTGCGCCAGCACAAGGACGACGTGGTCGCGCCGGTGCTGCGGTTCTGGAACGTCTTCGACATCGAGGGGCTCGACGCCGAGGGCGAGCAGGCGCGCACAGAGCTGGCCGACTTCCTCGAGGAGCTCGAGAAGCAGGCGCTCCGGTTCGAGGACAAGCGCGACGTGCTCAAGGCCCGGATGGCCTCCCGCTGACGTTCCCTCGCCGGCAACGTCGTACGACGGGCGCCGGACAAATCGGCTCGCCCGCGGACGCGTCGTACTGACACCATCGCCGCATGCACTTCGTCTGCGTGTTCGGGCCGCCCGCCGTCGGCAAGATGACGGTCGGGCGCGCGCTGTGCGACCTCACCGGCTACAAGCTGTTCCACAACCACATGTCGGTGGAGCCGATCCTGGAGATCTTCGAGTTCGGCAGCCCGTCGTTCTTCCGCCTCGTCGGCGAGATCCGGCGCCGGGTCGTCGAGGAGGCGGTCCTGGCGGACCTGCCCGGGCTCGTCTTCACCTACGTCTGGGCGCTAGACGACGAGGGCGAGGCGCATCACGTGGCCGGCTACGTCGACACCGTCGAGCGCGCCGGCGGCACGGTCCACTTCCTCGAGCTCACCGCGCCCCTCGACGTACGACGCATCCGCAACGCCACCGAGCTGCGGCGCGAGCACAAGCGCACCCACCGCGACGCGGAGCTGTCCGAGCGCATCCTGGACGACCTGGAGCGCTACGTGCTCAACTCGCCCGACGGGCAGCCGCCGGAGCCGGCTGCGAGCCTGTTCGAGGACCGCGACTTCATCCGCATCGACAACACCGACCTGTCACCTGAGGAGGTGGCCAGGCGGGTCGCCGAGGCGTTCGACCTGCCGGTGGGCCGACGCGAGACGGCCGACGGCCCCAGCTGATCAGGGGCGCGTGCGCAGGGTCGGCTTCTTCTCCATGCCGGCCAGACCGTTCCAGGCCAGGTTGACCAGGTGGGCGGCGACCCGCTCCTTGGACGGCTTGCGCTCGTCGAGCCACCACTGGCCGGTCGTGCCGACCATCCCGACGAGCATCTGGGAGTACATCGGCGCGGCCTTGGCGTCGAACCCGCGCGACTTGAACTCCGCGGCGAGGATGTACTCCACCCGGTTGGCGATGTCGCCGATGATCGACACGAACGACCCCGACGCGGACCCGACCGGGCTGTCGCGGACCAGGATCCGGAACCCGTCGGACGACTGCTCGATGTAGTCCAGCAGCGCCAGCGCGGCCTGCTCCAGCAGCATCCGCGGGTGCCCGGCGGTCAGCGCCTCCTGCACGTTGGTCAGCAGCGTGCGGACCTCGCGGTCGACGACGACGGCGTAGAGGCCCTCCTTGCCGCCGAAGTGCTCGTAGACCACCGGCTTGGACACCTCGGCGCGCGAGGCGATCTCCTCCACGGAGGCCCCGTCGAAGCCGCGCTCGGCGAACAGGCCGCGCGCGATCGCGATCAGCTGCTCGCGCCGCTCGGCCGAGGTCATCCGGCTCCGCGTCTTGCGCGTGCGCCCCTTCGCGGCGTCCAGCGACACCAGGTTGTCGGGCTCGGCGGCGGGGCTCATTGCTCCATCATGCCTTGTGCAGCAGGGGTACGACGCACTCCGGACGGGATGCGCGTCGTACGCCTCACGCCGCTGCGGGGCGTTGGTTCGCGACCAGCTTGGAGTCGATGCGCTCCTTGACCGGCCAGCGCACGTCGTCGACCCAGCCGGCCTTCTCCATCGCCCAGATGATCCGGGCGGAGGTGTCGACCTGGCCCTTGAGCACGCCGTGGCGCGCGCAGGTCGGGTCGGCGTGGTGCAGGTTGTGCCACGACTCGCCCATCGAGGGGATCGCGAGCCACCACACGTTGGCCGACTTGTCGCGCGAGACGAACGGCCGGTCGCCGATGGTGTGGCAGATCGAGTTGATCGACCAGGTGACGTGGTGCAGCAGGCTGACCCGCACCAGCGAGGCCCAGAAGAACGCGGTCAGCGCACCGGGCAGCGACCAGCTGAGCAGGCCGCCCAGCACCGCCGGGGCGAGCATGGTGAAGAGCACCCAGCGCGGGAACTGCCTGT
>JBQCEF010000396.1:0-4865 GCA_051960495.1 Nocardioides sp.
CGCAATTTTCGTGTACCCCCCCTCCAACACCACCCAAACCCTCAAGTAGGTCCCCGGCGACATCGTACCCACCGCCCCCCCCACGGGGCCCCCCCCCGTCGGGGGGGGGCCCTTCTTGCGTGACGGCTTTGGAACGAGCGGCTCAGGCCTACTTGTCGGCGAGCGTGCCGAGGTAGAGCTGGATGACCTTGGGGTCCTTGGCCAGGTCGCGTCCGGTGCCGGTGTAGGCGTTGCGGCCCTGGTCGAGCACGTAACCGCGGTCGGCGATCTGCAGGCAGCGACGAGCGTTCTGCTCGACCATGACCACCGAGACGCCGGCTCGGTTGATCTTGCGGGTCTGCACGAAGACCTCGTCCTGCATCACGGGGGAGAGGCCGGCCGAGGGCTCGTCGAGCAGCAGCACCGACGGCTCCATCATCAGCGCCCTGCCCATGGCGACCATCTGCCGCTCGCCACCGGAGAGCGAGCCCGCGCGCTGGTTGCGCCGGTCGATGAGGGCGGGGAACAGGTCGCCGACGAACTCGAACCGCTTCTTGAAGCTGCTCGGGCGCTGGTAGACGCCCATCTCCAGGTTCTCCTGGATGGTCAGCGACGGGAACACGTTGTTCGTCTGCGGCACGAAGCCGATGCCCTTGGTGACCAGGGTGTCGGCGCGCTGGTTGGTGATGTCCTCGCCCTTGAGCTTCACGCTCCCGGAGCGGATCTTCACCAGGCCGAACAGCGCCTTGAGCAGCGTGGACTTGCCGGCGCCGTTGGGCCCGATGATCCCCACCAGCTCGTTCTCCTGGCAGTACAGGTCGGAGCCGTTGAGGATGTTCACCCCCGGCAGGTAGCCGGCGATGAGGTTGTCCGCGCGCAGGACGGCCCCTTCGGCCGCCTTGAGGTGCTCGCTGCGGTCGACGGACTCGGACTCGGTCTCGGTGTCAGTCATTGCTCGCGCCCTTCCCGTGGCTGCGGTGCTCGGCGTCGTCGGCGAGCTCCTGTTGGGCCTCCGCCTCGATGCTGGCCTCCAGCTCCTCGCTGATGTCCTGGTCGTGGTGCGAGCCGAGGTAGGCGTCGATCACGCGCTGGTCGGACATCACGGAGTCCGGCGGGCCCTCGGCGATCACCTCGCCCTGGGCCATCACGATGACCCAGTCGGAGATGTCGCGGACCATGTCCATGTCGTGCTCGACGAAGAGCACCGTGCGCCCCTCGTCGCGCAGCGACTTCACGTGGCCGAGCAGGGACTGCTTGAGCGCCGGGTTCACGCCGGCCATCGGCTCGTCGAGCATGACCAGCTCGGGGTCGGCCATCAGCGCCCTAGCCATCTCCAGCAGCTTGCGCTGACCTCCGGAGAGGGTGCCGGCGAAGTCCTCGCGCTTCTTGATCAGCAGGAAACGCTCGAGGAGGGCGTCCGCCTTCTCGGTGATCGACTGCTCCTGGCTGCGCCACATGTGCAGCAGGCCGGAGAGGAACCGCTCGCCGGTCTGGCCGGTGGCGCCCAGACGCATGTTCTCGATGACCGAGAGCTTCGCGAGCACCTTGGTGAGCTGGAAGGTCCGGATCATGCCGAGCCGGGCGACCTTGTAGGCCGACATCCCGGCCAGGTCCTTGCCGTTGAACGACCAGCTGCCCGACTGCGGCTTGTCGAAGCCGGTCAGCAAGTTGAAGAACGTGGTCTTGCCGGCACCGTTGGGCCCGATCAGCGCGGTGATGACACCCCGCTGGATCTCCACGTGCTTGACGTTGACGGCGGTGAGGCCGCCGAACTGGCGCACGACGTTGTCGGCAATCACGATCGGGTCGGGCTTGGCGGCCCCGGGCTCGTGCTCGACGTCGGCGAGAGCCCGGCGAGCGGCGCTCGTGTCCACCGTGGCGGTGGCGCCTTCGCCCTCGGACATGGGTGCGGTCGTGTCAGCGGGCATCGATCGCCAGCTCCCTTCGGTCGCCGAAGATTCCCTGCGGTCGGTAGATCATCAGCAGCATCAGCGCCAGGCCCATGAAGATCAGCCGCATGAGGCTGGCCTGCTGGTTGTTCATCAGCCACTCGGGGAGGATCGGGTTGGTCCCCGAGGTCATCGCGTCGAACACCAGGTCCAAGAAGCTGATCAGGAACCAGAAGATGATCGAGCCGACGACGGGACCGAAGACGCGGGCGGCGCCACCGAGCAGCAGCACCGTGTACGCGAAGAACGTCGTGTCCGTGGCGACCCAGGTGGGGTTCATGTTGGTGTGCTGCAGGGCCACGAAGAACCCCGCGATCGCGCCGAAGAAGCCGGCGAGCATCAGCGACTGCATCTTGTAGGAGTAGACGTTCTTGCCGAGGCTGCGCACGGCGTCCTCGTCCTCCCGGATGCCCTTGAGCACGCGACCCCAGGGCGACCGCATCAGCAGGTAGACCAGCAGGCAGCCCAGGGCGACGATGATCCAGCCCGTGAACAGCAGCCAGAAGTCGTACTGGCGCCAGGACACGATCCCGAGGTCGATCTTGCCGCTGAACGGGTTCATGTTGGCGAACGTGCTCTCGAAGTGGATCAGCCCGTCCTGTCCGCCGAACCAGTCGAGCAACGTCACCGAGCCCAGCGTGAACCGGATGATCTCCGAGGCCGCGATCGTGACGATCGCGAGGTAGTCGGCGCGCAGCCGCAGGGTCGGGATGCCCAGCAGGAACGCCAGCACCATCGTGAAGAAGAGCCCGGCCAGGATGCCCAGCCAGAACGGCAGCCCCCAGGTCGCGACGAACGCGGCCATCGCGTAGCCGCCGATCGCCATGAATCCTGCCTCACCGAAGTTGAGCAGGCCGGTGTAGCCGAAGTTGATGTTGAGGCCGATGGCCGCGAGGCAGTAGATGACGGCGGTCGGCCCGAGGCCCTGCTGCAGGGCCCCGCTCAGGATGTTTCCCCAGTCCATGTCTTCTCTCCTCGCCTCAGCCGACCCGCTCGGCGCGACCGAGCAGTCCTTGTGGTCGGACCAGCAGCACCAGGATGAGTACGACGAGCGCACCCACGAACTTCAGCTCCGCCGGGATGAACAACGTGGACACCTCGATGAAGATGCCGATGATGAACGACCCGATCAGGGCGCCCCACAGGCTGCCGAGCCCGCCGAGCACGACGGCGGCGAAGACGAGCAGCAGGATCTTGAAGCCGACCTGGTAGTCGAAGCCCTGGGTCATGCCGAGCAGGACGCCGGACAGGCCGGCGAGGCCGGCACCGACGGCCCAGACCACGGAGATGACGCGGTCGACGTTGATGCCCGAGGACGAGGCGAGGGCGGGGTTGTCGGCGACCGCCCGGGTGGCCTTGCCGATCTTGGTCTTCGCGACCGCCAGCACGATCCCGACCAGCACGAGCCCGGCGAAGATGATCACGCCGACGTCCTTGGGGGTGATCAGGATCGGTCCGATCTCCCACGGAGTGGGGCTGGTCCACTGCGAGTAGTTGTGGTTCGCCGCGCCCGCGAAGTACTGGTAGACGTTGCGCAGGAAGATCGACAGACCGATGCTGACGATCATTGCCGCGATCAGCCCGGTGCCCCGCTTGCGCAGCGGCTTCCAGAGCACCTTGTCCTGGCCCCAGCCGAAGAAGACCGACACGATGACGGCGAAGATGATGCCGGTCACCATCGTGATGTTGGTGCCGCCGATCGTGATGTTGCCGGGGAGCCGGTCGATCAGGAACGCCATGATCGCGCCGAAGGTGATCAGCTCACCGTGCGCGAAGTTCGTCAGCCCCGTCGTACCGAAGATCATCGAGAGACCGATGGAGGCCATCGCCAAGATCACCGAGAACACGATGCCGCCGACGGCGAGCTGGAGTGCCTGGGTGAACTTGCCGGTGCCGCCGGCGAGCGCGGGGCCGATCGGGAAGGTCACGAAAACGTCGGAGTCGAGCTTGAGCGTGCGCTTCAGCGTGACCTGGTCGGGGTTCCGCAGGTCGGCGTCCTTGGGCAGCGTCTTGGTGTCGATGTGCACCGCGAACGTCTTGCCCAGGTTGTCGATCGCGGTGCCGGGCAGCGCGATGTCGAAGACTCCCGTCGCGTCGCTCTTGCCCTCCGCGATGGTCTTGCCGGCTTCGTCCTCGATGGTGATCCGCACGTCCGGCACAGGGGAGGCCGGCGTGTCGCGGGTGTCCTTCAGACAGCCCTGGAAGTGGATGGTGTCGTCGTCGCGCGGGGGTGGCTTCGCGCACGTCTCCGTCGCGGCGAGCGGCGCCTGGGCCGCACTGGCCGGACCACCTACTGCCGTCATCAGGATCGTGGCCACCGCTGCGATCAGCAATGCTGCGATGCTTCTCTGGCGGGCGTGCATGGGACTCCTGTCGCCTCGTCGGGCAGTTCGACGTGCGGGACTATAGCGTTCGTCACACGATCACGCGCCGTGTCGACGACCGAGCTCGCCTCGTCCCCCCGCAGTCGTTCACCCTAGAACGATTTGTCAGGTCGTGGGGGGAGCGCAGGCAACAAACCTGCAACGACGCAATACCGCCGGTACGCCGGAGCCGCGACGCATCGATCAGCGGAAGGCGACCACCAGCGCGGTGAGCAACGGCGCCACGAGAAGCCCGGGCAGCAGGTCGCCGGCCGGGACCTGGCGGATGCGGAGCAGGCGGAACGCGACGCCGACGAGCATGAGGCCGCCGGTCGCGGTGAGCGCGGCGATGTGCGCGTCGGGGAGGACGTCGCCGAGCACGGCACCCAGCACGGTCAGCGAGCCCTGCACCACGACCACGGCCAGGGCGCTGGCGCCCACCCCCCACCCCAACGAGGCGGCGAAGGCGATCGCGGCGAACCCGTCGAGCGCGGACTTGAGGAACAGCTGGTCGGCCCCGTTGCCGATCCCGTCCGAGATCGACCCCAGCACGGTCAGCGGCCCGACGCAGAAC
>JBQCEF010000397.1:0-3357 GCA_051960495.1 Nocardioides sp.
TGATCCCGTTCCTGGTGACCCGGCAGATCATCGTCGGCGCCGGCAAGGTCATCCAGACCCCGCGCGGGGCGATGTACTCGGTCAGCCAGCGCGCCGAGCACATCTGGGAGGGCGTCTCCAGCGCCACCACCCGCAGCCGCCCGATCATCAACACCCGGGACGAGCCGCACTCTGACGCGGAGAAGTACCGGCGGCTGCACGTGATCGTCGGCGACTCGAACATGAGCGAGACCACCACGCTGCTCAAGGTGGCCAGCTGCGACCTGGTGCTGCGGATGATCGAGGAGGGCGTGGTGATGCGCGACCTCACGATGGAGAACCCGATCCGGGCGATCCGGGAGATCTCGCACGACATGACCGGGCGCCGCAAGGTCCGGCTCGCGAACGGCCGGGAGGCCAGCGCCCTCGACATCCAGCAGGAGTACCTCAGCCGGGCCCGCGACTTCGTGGACCGGCGCGAGCTCGACAGCCCGGTGATCGCCCGCACGCTCGACCTGTGGGAGCGCGGCCTGAAGGCGGTCGAGTCCGGCGACCTGGGCCTGGTCGAGCGCGAGATCGACTGGGTGATCAAGTGGAAGCTCATCGAGCGCTACCGGTCCCAGCACGGGCTGCCGCTGAGCCACCCCCGCATCGCCCAGCTCGACCTGGCTTACCACGACATCCACCGCGGCCGCGGCCTCTACTACCTGCTCGAGCGCCGGGGAGCGGTGAGTCGGGTGACCAACGACCTCGCGATCTTCGCGGCCAAGTCGGTGCCGCCGCAGACCACGCGGGCGCGGCTGCGCGGGGAGTTCATCAAGCGGGCCCAGGAGCGCCGCCGTGACTTCACCGTCGACTGGGTGCACCTCAAGCTCAACGACCAGGCCCAGCGCACCGTCTTGTGCAAGGACCCGTTCCGGGCGCACGACGAGCGGGTGCACAAGCTGATCGAGGGCATGTAACCGGTCTCACGTGGCCGTGGGGCCAGGCTCTCAGGAAGCGCCGGTATCGTGACAACCTCGCCCGCTTCCCCCGAACTCTGAGGTGCTCCTTCGTGCGTCGTCGTCTTCTCGCGCTGTCCGTCGTGTCCTTGATGCTGCTCGGCGTCGCTGCCTGCGGCGACGACTCCGCCGACGACCCGGCAGCGTCGGCATCCGGCTCGGCATCGGGCGACGCGATCTCGGGAGTGACCGTCACCGGCGACTTCGGCAAGGAACCGACGGTCAAGGTCGATGCCCCGCTGAACGTCGACAAGACGACCTCCTCGGTCGTCAGCAAGGGGGACGGCCGCACCGTCAACGAGGGGATGGCCGCGTCGCTGAACCTGCAGGTCATCAACGGCACCACCGGCAAGAAGGCGATCGGCACCTACGACCAGGGCGCCCCCATCACCGCGGCGATGACCGACGGCCAGGTGTTCCCGGCCGTGCTCGACGGCGTGCTGGGCCAGCCCGCCGGCTCCCGGATCGTGGTCGCCTCGACGCCCGAGGACGCGTTCGGCGCCCAGGGCGCGCAGCAGTACGGCGTGGGCGCGAAGGACCCGGTGGTCTTCGTCATCGACATCATGTCCGTGCCGCTCGACGGGCCCGAGGGCAAGAAGGTCGACCTCCCGGCCGATGCCCCGAAGATCGTCGAGGACGGCCAGGGCAACGTCACGAAGCTCGACTTCACCGACGCCGCGAAGAAGCCGGGCAAGGACCTGCAGGTCATCCCGGTCATCGAGGGCACCGGCGACCCGGTCGAGAAGGGCGACTCGGTCACCTTCGACTACCTCGGCCAGATCTACGGCACCGACACGATCTTCGACGAGTCCTACTCCAGCGCCCCGCGCACGTTCGCGGTCGGGACCGGCAACCTGATCAAGGGCTGGGACGAGGGTCTCGTCGGCGTGAAGGCCGGGAGCCGCGTGCTGATCATCGCGCCTCCGGAGTACGGCTACGGGGAGGCCGGCAACGCGCAGGCGAAGATCAAGGGCACGGACACGCTGGCCTTCGTCATCGACGTCCTCGGGGTCGGCTGACCCGCTGGGGTAGGTTTCACCGGGTGACTGCCCGCAAGAGTGAACGCCTGCTCAACCTGCTGATCACGCTGCTCGTCTCCCGCACGTACGTCGGCAAGGACCGGATCCGCGAGGTCATCGAGCAGTACCGCGAGGCGCCCGGCGCCGAGGCCTTCGAGAAGATGTTCGAGCGGGACAAGGAGGAGCTCCGCTCGCTCGGCATCCCGATCGAGGTCGGCTACGTGGACCGGGCGTTCGAGGACGAGCCGGGCTACCGGATCGAGCGGTCCGCCTTCGAGCTGCCCGAGATCGACCTCGACCCCGCGGAGGCTGCCGTCGTCGGTCTGGCCGCCCGGGTGTGGCAGCACGCCGGCCTGGCCGCGGCGACCTCGGACGCACTGGTGAAGCTCAAGGCGGCCGGGGTGAGCGTGGACCGCGAGGCGCTGAACGTCGTCCAGCCCGAGATCGCGGCCGAGGAGCCGTCGTTCGAAGCCTTCTGGGACGCCACCCGGACCCGGACCGCGGTCGAGTTCGACTACCGGACGTCCACCTCCGCCGAGGCGTCGCCCCGCCACCTGCAGCCGTGGGGCGTCGTCTCCTACCGCGGGCGGTGGTACGTCGTCGGCTTCGACACCGACCGGCAGGACACCCGGATGTTCCGGCTCTCCCGGGTGCAGGGCGACGTACGCCCGCAGAAGCAGGCCGGGACGTACGACGTGCCCGAGGGCACCGACATCCGGTCACTGACCCGGATGCTGGCGCCGAAGCCCGCCGACCGGACCGCGGTCGTGCTGGTGCGCCCCGGGACCTGCCACGGGTTGCGGCGCAGCGGGCAGCTTCTGTCCGGCGAGGCACCGGAGGGCTGGGAGCGCCTCGAGGTCGCCTTCGCGGAGGTCGACCGGCTCGCCGAGGAGGTGCTCGGCTACGGGTCCGACGCCGTCGCCATGGAGCCGCCGGAGCTCCGGGCTGCCGTGATGGGCCGGCTCGAGGAGATCGTGGGGGCTGCCTCATGACCACCACGACACGTTCCGGCGGGTCCGGCGCCCGCGACCAGGTCGGTCGGCTGCTGGCGCTGGTGCCCTACATCCAGGCACGGCGGGAGGTGCCGCTCGAGGAGGCCGCGGCGGAGTTCGGCGTGCGGCCTGCGCAGATCGTCAAGGACCTCAACGTGCTGTGGTTCTGCGGGTTGCCCGGCCTCGGCATGGGCGACCTGATCGACGTGGACATGGACGCGCTCGAGGGGGAGGGCGTCATCCGGGTGTCGAACGCCGACTACCTGACCAGACCGCTGCGGCTGGACAGCTCGGAGGCGGCCGCACTGATCGTCGCGTTGCGGGCGCTGCGCGAGGGCAGCGGTGACGACGTACGCCCGATCGTGG
>JBQCEF010000398.1:0-2061 GCA_051960495.1 Nocardioides sp.
GCAGCAGCACCACCATGTCGGCGTCCTGCTCGATCGAGCCGGACTCGCGGAGGTCCGACATCATCGGCCGCTTGTCGGCACGCTGCTCGGGACCACGGTTGAGCTGAGACAGCGCGATGATCGGCACGTCGAGCTCCTTGGCAAGCAGCTTGATCTGCCGGGAGAACTCCGAGACCTCGAGCTGGCGGGACTCGACCTTCTTGCCCGAGCTCATCAGCTGCAGGTAGTCGATGACGATCAGCCGCAGGTCGTGGCGCTGCTTGAGCCGGCGCGCCTTGGCCCGGATCTCCATCATCGTCATGTTCGGCGAGTCGTCGATGAACAGCGGCGCGGAGGAGACCTCCCCCATCTTGCGGGCCAGCTTGGCCCAGTCCTCGTCGTTCATGTGGCCGTTGCGCATGTGGTTCAGCGGGATGCGGGCCTCCGCCGAGAGCAGACGCATGGTGATCTCGTTGCGGGTCATCTCCAGGCTGAAGATCACGCTGGTCAGATTGTGGTGAATTGCCGCAGATCGGCAGATATCCAGACCCAGGGTCGATTTCCCCATGGCAGGACGAGCCGCGATGATCACCATCTGCCCGCCGTGCAGGCCGTTGGTGAGCTCGTCGAGGTCGGCGAAGCCGGTGGGCACGCCGACCATCTCGCCGTCGCGGTTGGAGATCGCCTCGATCTCGTCGAGCGCGCCCTCCATGATCGCGCTGAGCGGGGCGTAGTCCTCCGACGACCGCTTGTCGGTGACCGCGTAGACCTCCTGCTGGGCCCGGTCCACGACATCGTCGACCAGACCCTCGCCGGCGTACCCCATCTGCGCGATCCGGGTGCCGGCATCGACGAGGCGGCGCAGGATCGCCTTCTCCCGGACGATCTCGGCGTAGTAGCCGGCGTTGGCGGCGATCGGCACGCTCGCCGAGAGCGTGTGCAGGTAGGGCGCGCCACCGATCCGCACCAGCTCGCCGCGCCGCTGCAGCTCGGCGGCGGTCGTGACCGGGTCGACGGGCTCGCCACGGCCGTAGAGGTCGACCATCGCATCGAAGATCGTCTCGTGGGCCGGCCGGTAGAAGTCCGGGCCGCGCACCGCCTCGATGACGTCGGCGATGGCGTCCTTGGAGAGCAGCATCGAGCCGAGCACGCTCTGCTCGGCGTCGTTGTCCTGCGGGGGCGTGCGGTCGGAGTAGCCGCGCGATCCCGAGGAGCTCTCGGCGTGCGGCTGCCACGGCACGCCCGAGGTCATCGCCATGTCCTCGGTGAAGTCGGTGCTCGAGCTCACGACGCTCCCTTCATCCCGATCTGTGCGGTCGCTGTGCCGTTGACGGTACGGACCCCCACCCCCAGAATCGGCGGCGACATCGGGACGGCCCTGGGCCCGTCACCGCGCGGCACCGGCTACCGGCACTCGCTGCGCGACCCAGACCGTACGTCGCCGGAGTAGTCCGACGACACCCCGTCGTCCACAAGTCCTGTGGACAACAGGCGGCAAGATGTGGAACACGCCGAAACCTCTGTGCACAGGGTGTTCACATACCTGTGGATAACCTCGGGCCAGAGTCGGACAAACCGCGCCTGACCTGCGGAAACGCCAGAGCACGCATGTGGACCGGAGAAACTCGGACAACTTTTCTCCGCCCCTGCGCTGCGCTCGTATCATCCAGGTGTCCTAGCCCGCAAGCCCGCGAGGGGCCGCGATTTACACAGAATCGGACTAGTTGCACACAGCCCGAACGGACTAGTCCCGTCAGAAGCACGAGCGCTCATTGAGTCTTACACTCCGTTAGGCTGACCGGCATGACCGACCGCGAGATCCTGCGCCTCGCGATCCCGGCGTTCCTGGCCCTGGTCGCCGAGCCGCTGTTCCTGCTGGCAGACGCCTCGATCGTCGGCCACCTCGGCACCCCCCAGCTCGCGGGCCTCGGGATCGCCGGAGCCGTGGTGCAGACCGCGGTCGGGCTGTGCATCTTCCTCGCCTACGGCACCACTGCCTCGGTCGCGCGTCGGATCGGCGCCGGCGACGTCCGGGGCGCCCTCGCCCAGGGGATCGACGGGGTTTGGCTCGCCGTGCTGATC
>JBQCEF010000399.1:0-3008 GCA_051960495.1 Nocardioides sp.
CGAGCCGGATCGCCATGCCGAGGCCGCCGAAGCCGGCGCCGACCACCAGGACGCGGACGTGGTCGGGGAGTGGGTGGCCCGGTTGGCGCTGGGTTCGCTGCTGGGTCATGCACAGCAACATACCCACGGTATTGAACAGACGTCAATAGCGATGTTGAACGAAGTTCAGTAGAGTGGGTCACATGACGGCGACTCCTACCGGCCGCGTCCGGATGACCCCGGACGACCGTCGCGAGCAGCTGCTCGACCTCGGGGTCCGGCTGCTCTCGACACGCTCGGTCGACGAGCTCTCGATCGACGTGCTGGCCGAGGAGGCCGGCATCTCGCGCGGGCTGCTCTACCACTACTTCGGCAACAAGCACGACTTCCACCGGGCCGTGGTCCGCAAGGCGGCGGACGACCTGATCGCGGTCACCGCGCCGCCCCAGGAGGGCGAGCCGCTCGAACGGCTGAGCCGGTCGCTGGAGGCCTACGTCGACTACGTGGTCGCCAACCATGCCGGCTACACCTCGCTGGTGCGGGCCGCGGCGGGTGGCGACGAGACCCTGCGCGAGATCTACGACGAGGCGCGCGGGGTGCTCACCGACCGGATCTTCGAGGCGTCCGACGCGCAGGGTGGACGGCTCCTCGACGTGCTCGGCGTCGCCGACACGCCCGCAGCCCGGCTGATGGCGCGCGGCTGGTCGGCGATGGTCGAGGACGTCGTGCTCGCCTGGGTGCGCGACCCGCAGGGCGTGGGCAAGCACGAGCTGCTCGGGACGGTCGCGGCCGCGCTGCCCGGCGTGCTGTCCGCCTGCCCGCGGGGCTGACCCGACCCTCGGGCAGGTACGACGAAGCCGGCCGGTTCCCCCGTGGAGGAGCCGGCCGGCTGCTTGAGGTCGAGCGCTACCGCGTTATTTGAAGATGCTGTAACCGCCGGGGCCGATGATCAGGCCGAGGACGATGAGCACGATGCCCATCAGGACGCCGCCACGGACCAGGGTGATGATGCCCCAGACCACGAGTGCGACCGCGATGAGCCACAGGATGAATGTCATTGAGTTCTCCCTTCCGGACTCAGGTGTGCCCCGGCCGGGAGAATCTCAAACCTGTGGTTTGCGAGGTTTGTCGCCGCAGCGCTGCGCACGCGTTCGGATCAGGCCTGGGGCGCGATCGTGAACTGCACCCCGCCGTTCTGGTCGACCTGGGCGTCGAGGATCTTGTCGTCGAGGGTCATCGCGGCGGTCTCCTCGAGGAAGACCTTGGCGCCGCCGTCCTCGACCACCTGGTCGCCGGGCTGCGGCTCCTGCGTCGGGATGACGTGCAGGGCGGGGGAGTCGGGAGCGTCCTGGCTGATCCGGAGGCCGCCGACGGGAGCCTCCTGCTGCTCGACCAGGGTCTTGACGACGGTGCTGGCGTTCTCGGTCAGGGTGAGCACGGGTGCGTCTCCTTCATGTGATCGCTTCGCTGGAACCCCCCACCCTGCAGGCCGGGCCGGGCACGTTCAACCACGGCCAGGAGTGGTCGCCACGCCATGAATCGCATTCGGTGATGATTTGCCGCATTCGCGACTGATTCATCATGACTATGCCGATTGAACCATGGAATCCGTCGTTCTCGCGGTGTCATACTCCGAGCATGGCGCCGCCCCCGACCGCCGCAGCCGTCTCGCTGCGCGGACTCACCAAGCGATTCGGCGCGGTCACCGCAGTCGACGGCGTGGACCTCGACATCGCCGAGGGCGAGTTCTTCTCCATGCTCGGACCGAGCGGCTCGGGCAAGACCACGGTGCTGCGGATGGTGGCCGGGTTCGAGGCGCCGAGCGCCGGATCGGTGCTCCTGCGCGGGCGCGACGTCACCGGCGAGCCGCCGTTCGTGCGCGACGTCAACACCGTCTTCCAGGACTACGCGCTGTTCCCGCACATGAGCGTGCGGGAGAACGTCGAGTACGGCCTGCGGGTCAAGCGCGTGGACCGGGGCGAGCGTCGTACCCGTGCGGAGCAGGCGCTCGAGACGGTGCGCCTCGCGTCGTACGGCGAACGGCGACCGCACGAGCTCTCCGGAGGTCAGCGGCAGCGCGTCGCGCTGGCGCGGGCGCTGGTGAACCGGCCCGCCGTGCTGCTCCTCGACGAGCCGCTCGGCGCGCTCGACCTGAAGCTGCGCCGCGAGATGCAGATCGAGCTCAAGGCGCTGCAGCGCGACGTCGGGATCACCTTTGTGTTCGTCACCCACGACCAGGAGGAGGCCCTGACGATGAGCGACCGCATCGCGGTCTTCCACGACGGCCGCATCGAGCAGGTGGCGACCCCGGCGCGGCTCTACGAGCGGCCCGCGACCTCGTTCGTCGCCTCGTTCGTCGGCACCTCGAACCTGGTCAGCGGTCCGGCCGCCGAGCGCGTCTTCGGGGAGCCCGGCACGTTCAGCGTCCGTCCCGAGAAGGTGCACCTGCGCCACGGCGACGAGACCTCCAGCGGCCCCGACCCGGACGAGTGCCGGGTCAGCGGCACGGTCGCCGAGGTCGTCTACCTCGGGGCCGCCACCCACTCCGTCGTGGACGTCGGCGACGGGGTGCGCATCACCGTGCTCCAGCAGAACCGGGAGAGCTCGGTCGACCACGCCCTGGCGCGGCGTGGCGAGCGCGTGCTGCTCACGTGGCGCCGCGAGCACGTCGTACGTCTCGGGAACCCGCAGGACCAGGGGGAGACAACAACCGAGGAACCGACAAGGGAGCTGCGATGAAGCGTGTGTCCACACTCGCCTGCGGCGCCGTCCTGGCTCTGGCGCTGGCCGGCTGCGGGACGAGCGACGGCAACGGCGGAGACGGCGGGGGCGGGGGCGGCAACGGCGAGGCGGGGTTCACCGCGCCCGACATCCCGATGAAGGAGTCGCTGGGCGACTTCGAGGGCGAGGTCGACATCCTCGCCTGGCCCTACTACGCGGAGGACGGCTCCAACGACCCCGAGGCCGACTGGGTGACGCCGTTCGAGAAGGAGACCGGCTGCCAGGCCAACATCAAGGTGTTCAGCACC
>JBQCEF010000400.1:0-13443 GCA_051960495.1 Nocardioides sp.
ACCGACGCGCTGGCCGGCGCGGAGCTCGACGTCGACATCCTCGTCAACAACGCAGGCATCCAGCGGGTGTCCGCGCTCCAGGACTTCGACCCGGCAGCGTTCCGGGCGATCCACCGGATCATGGTGGAGGCGCCGTTCCTGCTGATCCGGGCCGTGCTGCCGGGGATGTACGAGCGGGGCTGGGGTCGGGTCGTCAACGTGTCGAGCGTGCACGGGCTGCGCGCCAGCGCCTTCAAGTCGGCCTACGTGAGCGCGAAGCACGCGCTCGAGGGACTCTCCAAGGTGACCGCGCTCGAAGGCGCCGAGCACGGGGTGACGAGCAACTGCATCAACCCGGGCTACGTCCGCACACCGCTGGTGGAGAAGCAGATCGCCGACCAGGCCAAGGTGCACGGGCTGCCCGAGGACGAGGTCGTGGAGAAGGTCATGCTCACCGAGAGCGCGGTCAAGAAGATGGTCGAGCCCGAGCAGGTCGCCTCCCTCGTCGGCTGGGTGTGCTCGGACGTGGCCGCGATGGTCACGGGCGCGTCGTACACGATGGACGGCGGGTGGACCGCGCGATGAGCCACACCTACCGCACCCTCGACGTCCCTGTCGACGGCGGGCACCTGCGCGTCGGCGTCTGGGACGTCGACGGCGAGCCCGACGCACCGACCGCGCTGCTCGTCCACGGCGTCACCGCCTCACACCTGTCCTGGCCGATGGTGGCCGACCTGCTCCCGGACGTGCGGCTGGTGGCACCGGACCTCCGCGGCCGCGGCCGCAGCGAGGCCGACGGGGACGCCGGCATGGCGGTGCACGCGGCCGACCTGGTGCGGGTGCTGGACCACCTGGGCATCGACTCGACCCTCGTCGTCGGGCACTCGATGGGCGCCTTCGTCTCGGTCGTGCTGGCCCACCGGCACCCCGAGCGCGTCGACCGGCTCGTCCTCGTCGACGGCGGCCTGCCGCTCGACGTCCCCGCCGGCCTCACCGCCGACGAGGTGGTCCGACTGGTGCTGGGACCGGCCGCGGAACGGCTCGCGATGCGGTTCGCCTCGGTCGAGGAGTACCTCGACTTCTGGCGACCCCACCCGGCGTTCGCCGGCGCCTGGTCGGACACCGTGGAGGACTACCTCGCCTACGACCTGGTCGGGGAGTCGCCTGCGTTGCGGCCGGCCACGCGCTACGAGGTGATGGCCACCGACACCGAGGACCTCAACACCGGCTCCGCGCTGGTGACGGCGCTCGAGGAGCTGCGGCACCCGGCGGTGCTGCTCACCGCGCCACGCGGGCTGCTCGACCAGGTGCCCGGGCTCTACACCGCGGACCGGCTGGCCTCGATGCTGCCGCAGACCCCGACAGTGCGCGCCGAGGAGGTCCCCGACGTCAACCACTACACCATCGTGATGTCTCCCGAGGGGGCCGCGGCGGTCGCGCAGTGCGTGCGGGACGAGCTCGGGCACGCGGCCGGTTGATGTTGGCGGAGCGCTTCGCGGCGCTACGGTGATGCCCATGCGCATCCTCATGATCGGCGGCACACGGTTCGTCGGGAAGCACGTCGTGGCGGCGGCCCTGGAGCGGGGTCACGAGGTGACCCTGTTCCACCGCGGCCGCACCGGGGCCGAGCTGTTCCCCGGCGTCGAGCACCGGATCGGTGACCGCGACTCGGACCTCTCGGCGCTGGCCGAGGGGGAGTGGGACGCCACCGTGGACACGTGCGCCTACGTCCCGGCGCAGGTGCACGAGCTCGCCGACGCGCTCGGCGGGCGGGGCGGCCAGCACCTGCTGGTCTCGAGCGTCTCGGCGTACGCCGCCCCCGATGGTCCGGGCATCACCGAGGACGCCGCCCTGCAGGAGCTCGACGACCCAACGGTCGAGGAGGTCACCGGCGAGACGTACGGCGGGCTCAAGGTGCTGTGCGAGCGCGCGGCCGTGGAGCGGCACGGCCCGGAGACGCTGCTGGTGCGGCCGACCTACGTGGTCGGCCCGGACGACTACACCTGGCGGTTCCCGTGGTGGGTGGCGCGCATCGCCCGCGGCGGCGAGGTCGCCGTCCCGGGACCGCCCGACAGCCCGCTGCAGGTCATCGACGCGCGCGACATGGGCGCCTGGATGGTGCGGCTGCTCGAGGACCACCGTTCCGGGGCGTACCACGCGTGCAGCCCCGAACCGGTGTTCACCTGGGCGGAGGCGATGCAGGCGATCGTCGACGCGGTCGGCCCGGCCGGCACCACGCTCACCTGGCTGCCGGCCGAGGACGTGGCCGCCGCGGACCTGCCGCCGGGGGCGTTCCCGCTGTGGTCGGGCGACGACCCGGACGTCTGGGTGATGGCCGCCGATCCGAGCCGTGCCTACGCCACCGGCCTGACGCCGCGTCCCCTGGCCGACACGATCCGCGACACGCTCGAGTGGACCCGCGCCGCCGAGCCTCCCGCGGGCACCGGGATCTCGCCGGAGACCGAGGAGAGCCTGCTCGCGCGGGCCCACCAAGGGTGACCTCCGGCCCGGGACGAGGGCGGCCACCGCGGCTAGAGTCCTCGCCGTGAGTGGATCGAGGAAGACCCCGCTGCTGGAGCGGGTCCGGGAGTCGCTGATCGGCGACGACCAGGTGATGCACGGGCCGTTCGGGCCCCGGCGCGTCACCTACGCCGACTACACGGCGTCGGGGCGCGCGCTCACCTTCATCGAGGACTTCATCCGCGACGAGGTGCTGCCCCGCTACGCCAACACCCACACCGAGTCCAGCGGCACGGGCCTGCAGACGACACGGCTGCGCGAGGACGCGCGGGCGATCATCCACCGGGCCGTGGGCGGCGACGACGAGGTCGTGGTGATCTTCTGCGGCTCGGGCTGCACCGCGGCGATCGACAAGCTGGTCGGCGTGCTGGGCCTGCGGATCCCGTCGCGCCTCGAGGACGACTACCACCTCTCGGACGCGATCCCGGCCGAGCAGCGCCCCGTGGTGTTCATCGGACCGTTCGAGCACCACTCCAACGAGCTTCCCTGGCGCGAGTCGATCGCCGACGTCGTGGCCATCCCGGCGGACGCCGACGGGCACATCGACGTGGCGGTGCTCGAGCGATGCCTGCGCGAGCACGCCGACCGGCCGCTGAAGATCGGTTCCTTCTCCGCGGCGAGCAACGTCACCGGCATCCTCAGCGACACCCGGCGGATCAGCGCGCTGCTGCACGAGCACGGCGCGCTGTCGTTCTGGGACTTCGCGGCGGCCGGGCCCTACATCGACATCGACGTCTACGACGCCGAGGAGCCGGCGGCCTACAAGGACGCCGTGTTCCTCAGCCCGCACAAGTTCGTCGGCGGACCGTCGACGCCCGGCGTGCTCGTCGTACGCCGGGAGCTGCTCACCAACCGGGTGCCGGTCGTGCCGGGCGGTGGCACCGTCGCCTACGTCAACGAGGCCGAGCATCGTTACCTCGACGACCCGGTCCAGCGCGAGGAGGGCGGCACCCCGGCCATCGTCGAGGCGATCCGGGCCGGTCTCGTCTTCCAGCTCAAGGACGCGGTCGGGGTCGACGTGATCCGCGCCCAGGAGGACCACTTCGTCCGGCGCGCGCTGGAGGCATGGACGGCGACCCCGGGCCTGCAGGTGCTCGGCAACCCCGACGCCGAGCGGCTGTCGATCGTGTCGTTCGTGGTGCGCGGGCCCAGTGGCCGCTACCTGCACCACAACTACGTGGTGGCGCTGCTCAACGACCTGTTCGGGATCCAGTCGCGGGGCGGGTGCTCCTGCGCGGGCCCCTACGGGCATCACCTGCTCGGCATCGACGTCGACACCTCCCACCGCTACGAGCGCGAGATCGCCCGCGGTTGCGAGGGCATCAAGCCGGGTTGGGTCCACGTGAACTTCAACTACTTCATCTCCGAAGCTGCGTTCGGCTACGTCGTCGAGGCCGTCCGGCTGGTCGCCGAGCAGGGATGGCGGCTGCTGGGGGAGTACCGCTTCGACGTGACCCGCGGCCTGTGGCGGCACCGCGGTGGCGCGGTGGAGCCGCCGCTGCGGCTGGACCAGGTGCGCTACGACGAGCAGGGCGTGATGACCTACCCGCGCCACCACGACCAGGCGCCCGAGTCGGCGCTGGCCGGCTACCTCGAGCAGGCCCGCGAGATCCTGGCCGCTGCCACGCCTCCGGACCTGGGCAGCCACCCCGCGGACCTGTCCCCGGACGTGGAGCACCTGCGCTGGTTCGACCTGCCGGCCGAGAGCCTCGCCCGCTGAGCCTCGCAGGCGGGGCTCCGGGGCCGCAATTGAACGGATAGGACGCCCGATCCGGCCGTCGGGACGACCTGGCGGGGCAATTGAACTGATAGGACCGGTCGGGTCGGCTGCCAACGCCGCACGGGCGGCGTGTCAGCTCTCGCTCGGGAGGTCTCCGGTGAGGTAGCGCTGCAGGTTCCCGGCGAGGTCGGCGGCGACTGAATCTGCGGACGCCTCGGCGAGGGGCTCGATGCGTACGACGTACCGAGCCATCACCAGACCGACGATCTGCGACATCAGGAGGGAGGCCCGATACGCCGGCCGCTCGGCACCGATCCCCTCGGCGAGGGGCAGCAGGATGTCGGCGGTGAGCCGCTGGCGGATCATCTCGGCGGCCGCGGGCTCGGCAGCCGCCGCTCGGACCACCGACACGATGCGCGCGCGGCCGGCCTCGGACTCGAGCAGGCCGAGCGCGAACCGGGCCAGCGCCGCCCCGGCGGCCTCCGGGCCCTCCGCGAGCAGCCGGGGGAGCACCTCGGTGCCCGAGAAGGGGAAGTCGGCCGCCTCGGCGAACAGCCGCGGCTTCGAGCCGAAGTAGTGGGTCACCAGGGCAGGGTCGACGCCCGCCTCCTTCGCCACCTGTCGCATCGAGGCGCGGTCGTAGCCGGCCTCCGAGAACTGCCGGCGCGCAGCCGCGAGGATCGTCTCGCGGGTGTCGCTCGGCCCCGGCCGCCGGCCACGTCGCTCGGTGTCCACGGATCCTCCCAAAGTAATTCTTGACGTGATGAATTCAACGTGTGCAGAATTAGCGTACCGCCTTCGAGCCGAGGAGCCCTGCCATGGACCACAGCCTCACCCCGCGGCACCGCACGCTGATCCTGGTCGTCGCCGCGTTCGCGCTGATGATGGTCGTCTCGGCGGTCAGCGGTCTCAACGTCGCCCTCCCGGACCTCGCGGTCGACACCGGCGCGAGCCAGACCCAGGTGACCTGGATCGTCGACGCCTACACGCTCGCGTTCGTCGGGCTGCTGCTGCCCGCGGGTGCGCTGGGGGACAGGTTCGGCCGCCGCGGGGCACTGCTGGCCGGCCTGTCGGTCTTCGGCACCGCAGCAGCCGCGGCGATGTTCGTCGACGACCCCACCGTGCTGATCGCGCTGCGCGCCGCGATGGGCGTCGGCGCCGCCGCGGTGATGCCGTCGACGCTCTCGGTGATCACCACCTCGTTCCCGCCGGACGAGCGCGGCAAGGCGGTCGGCGTGTGGGTCGGCGTGGCCGGAGGCGGCGCCGTGCTCGGCCTGTTCGCCTCGGGAGCCCTGCTCGAGTTCTTCGCGTGGAACTCTTTCTTCGGCCTCAACGTGACGCTGGCGCTCCTCGCTCTGGCCGGGACGCTCGCCTTCGTCCCGGGCTCGCGTGACCCCGAGGCGACCCCGCTCGACCCCGTCGGGGCGGTGCTGTCCCTGGTCGGGATCGTCGGCGTCGTGTACTCGATCATCGAGGGTCCCGAGCAGGGGTGGGCCGATCTGGCCACGGTCACGGGCTTCATCGTCGGAGGCGCCTGTCTCGCGGGCTTCGTGCTGTGGGAGCTGCACACGGACCGTCCGATGCTGGACCCGCGGCTGTTCCGGCTCCGCGGCTTCGGCACCGGCAGCCTGGTGCTCACCGTGCAGTTCTTTGGCAGCTTCGGGCTCTTCTTCGTCGTGATCCAGTACCTGCAGTACGTCGCCGGCCTGTCCCCGCTGGAGTCGGCGGCCGCGCTGCTGCCCCTCCCGCTGGTGATGGTCCCGCTGGCGCGCAACGCGCCCCGGATCGCGCAGAAGCTCGGTCCCGCCCGGGTGATGACCTTCGGTCTCGCGCTCAGCGGCATGGGCATGCTGCTGATGCGTCGTCTCGAGGTCGACTTCGGCTACGGAACCTTCGCGCTGGCGCTGGCGGTGTTCGCCGCCGGGATGGGACTGGCGGGGACGCCCGCGACGACCGCGATCGTCTCGTCGCTGCCCGACTCCAAGCAAGGCGTGGGGTCGGCGGTGAACGACACCGCGCGCGAGCTGGGCAGCGTGCTGGGCATCGCTGTGCTGGGGAGCGCGCTCAACGACGCCTACCGCAGCGGCATGGCCGACGCCGTGGCCGGCCTCCCGCAGGGGGTCGGCGAGCGGGTGCTGTCCTCGGTGTCCTTCGTCAAGCTGGGCGCGGACCGGCTCGACCAGTTCGGCCCGGCGGGGCAGCGCCTGGTGGCGGCCGCTCAGCAGTCCTTCGTCGACGCCGCCTCGACCGCCTTCCTGGTCGCGGCCATCGGCCTGTTCCTCGGCGCGGTCGTCGCCGCCGTCCGTGCGCCCCGGCGCGCCGTGGTCACCGAGTCGGCTCGCGACGAACACGCGGAGCCGGTCGACGCGACCCCGTGACCGGCGTCGCGTGACTTCGGCGAGCCCTCCGGCGATAACAGACGTGGGAGGGGAGCAGGGGGGACCCGGGGGAGCACGGGGGAAGCGGCCCGTCCGGGACTTGGACGGGCCGTCCCTCGCCGCGTCGGCCCGCGTGCGGGCGGGTAACCCGGGCGGAAACAGATCGAGGCCCTTGCAAGGGCCTCGGAACTGGGGATGCTGGTGGGCGATACTGGGTTTGAACCAGTGACCTCTTCCGTGTCAAGGAACGCTGAGACGTTTCCAGCCTCCCGAATTCTGCGAGGTCAGAGGCCTGTTAGCAGGGGCGCCCGCCGTGCCGGATCCTGCCGAATCGTTTCCGATGTCATGTGCAATGAGTATGCAATTCCGCGAGCCGGGAATGCGCTGATTCTCCTGACGAGTGTCGGAATCGAGTAATTGACTCCCAAGAAGTAAAGAAGCGGCCCCGGCCCGGTGTGCGGCATCGGGACAGGGCCGAGGAAACCTACCTAACAGACAGGCACGAAACCATGACCACCATCATCCACCACCACAGCACCGACGCGCCGCCCGTTGAGGCGTGGCGCGCGGGCACCGGCTGCCCCACCTGGTGCGCTCTCCCTGAGGACGAGCACCGCGGCGACTCCGACGGCGGCGGGCGGCACGCCGGAGCCGAGCACCAGTACGGCGAGTACGCCGAGGAATCGGCACACCTTCGCCGGCCACCTGTTCACCCTGGACGAGGCCCGCGCCTTGCTCGCCCTGTTCCATCACGACGGCGGACAGCTCGCCGCAGAGCTGCTGGCTGAGCAATAGTCCCTGGCGCGCCTGGTCGGTTCGCCGGGTTCAGTGAGTAAGAATGAAGTTCGGTGATGGGTGGGGCAGATGTGGCGTCTGCACCATCGTTCTAGAAGGGCCCCGCGGGAGCGCGGGGCCTTTCTCTTGTCGCGATCGGGCGTGTCTGCACCATCCGGGCGATCTCGGCCGTTAGGTTGCCCCTTGAGCAGGCTGGCGCGCCACACGCCTCCCTGAGCAGCAGAATCCGCCCAATACCACCCTCACCGGACAGAGAAGGACGACGCGATGCGACTCCGCCTCTCGAGAACGATGGACCGACGAGCTCATGCCGCCAAGTATCGACGGATGCACTGAGCCGCATCTCCCTCACTCCGCCGAGTGCCGAAACGGCTCTCGGCTAGTTCGGCGTGCGCCCGCACTCACGACAGGTCACCGAACCTGCGTAGCCCGTGACCCGCCCGTCGGCAGCAAGAGTGAACGCGCCGGCCCCCGAAGGCAGAGAGATCTCGAACCACTCGGAACCGCAGGCGCAGACAAGGGGATCCGTTTCGGACGGGGTCCTCCGGTCGGCCAGCGGTACGACATTCGACATGTTCTTACCTTCCTTCAAAGGAGCAATTGTGACAACTCGTCACCATCCCAGGGGCCCACGTGGCACCTGGAAGACTGGCCAGCGCGTGCCGGTGACCGGGGAATGGGCCGATCAATACGGGCTCATTTCTACCCACTCCGCGGGATCAACGTTCCCGCCCTGTCTGGACCGCAAGGGTGAGTGTGCGTTTCGCCTCCTGGTCCGGCCGACCGCCGCGGCAACGGCGTAGGCAACAACTGCAGTACTAGTTTCTCCTCCATTTGAGACTCGGGGCGTGGGTATCCGCGCCCCGAGTTCTCGCATTTCTGGGAGGAGGATCAGTTAGGTCAGGCTCCGGGGCCGCTCGGCGCGCATGGGCGTGGAGGCGGCGGTTGTGTGCGTAGACGCGGTGCGCGCCTCGGCAGTCGTCGCAATTGCAGCCCGACACATACTTCGAGGGGGTGCCGCACTGCGCTGTGCGGCGCAACTCTGTGCTGATCGACACCCGATCCGAGCACCGCGGCGAGCCCTACGCCAGGGTGTCGGCGCCCTCCTGGGGTGCGCAGGTTGAGTCTCGCTGGTGCCTAGCGGAAGTGAGGACCCCAGGCAATTGACCAGCAATGCCCAGCGTTCGCCGGATTCGACCGGCGTTAGCTCGTGCAGGGTCCATGGAGGGAAGACCACAAGCGCGCCTGTGCCCTTGCGCACGTACGACTCCTCGTATCCGCTGGGGGCGTAGGGGCGGCGCACGTGCTTCTCTGAGCAGTGCAACGCCTCGGCGGCCTCGTGGGAGTTCGGGCATGTGCTCATGATTTCGGACACGGTGTCAGGGGCCGTGTCCCATAGTTGAAATACGGCGAATAGCAGGGCGACACGCCGAAATCCAGGACCAACACGCCCGAATTTCGCGAGCCGCATGCGGTCTGACCTGCGGTTTTACCGGCGGCCTCGGATCTGTGTACGACACGAGCGCCGTTTCAGTGGCGGAAGAGGTGCGGGGGCGGGGAGAATGGTCGACGAGCGGCCCCGGTAGCTCAGAGGATAGAGCGCATCCTTCGCATGGTGACGGTCGCGGGTTCGAGTCCCGCCCGGGGCTCTCATGCGAACGGCCCCCCGATGACACCGGGGGGCCGTTCTTCAACGTTCAGGCGGTCGCGGGGCGGAACCCCAGAGGCTTATGCCTGAGCGCATCCTTCGCCCTACCAATGTATCGATCTCGGCGGCAAATGTTCAAGAAAGCCTAGAGACACGCTGGAGAAGTCTCTAGCCGGACTCGAGCAAACCTCAACCCTGGGTTGAGACTTTCTTGTGCACCGCGTCAAATCTCTCATCGAACAACCGTTCGGAGGGCGGGCGTAGCGTTCCTCGCATGGCGAGTCCCCACCACATCTTGCAGATCTGGCAGTGCCTCGCCTCGCGGTTGCCCAAGCGGCCAATCCCGCCAATGCTCGACCTGGACTATCCACAAGGCGCTCCGCGCCGGAACGTTGCAAGGGTCGCAGCGGTGCAAGGGCGGCCGGTGGCTGATCCGGCCTGAGTGCCTCGACGCCTTCCTCGACGGCGAGCCGTGCACGCACCAGATGGGGCAGTCGCGACCGAGAGGCAGAACGACGGTCCTAGAACCGTTCCTCGGTACGGAAGAGGTCGAGCCGAGAGGCGAACGGGCGAGCGTGGACGGCGTTGTCCACATTCGCCGCCGGAAACAGCGGCCGTGACCAGCGGGGGAGTGAATCGCAGGTCTGGAACTTGTAGACGGCCCGTCCACGCTCGCCGCGCCGGACGGGACCGGATCGGCGCCGCGCACACCGGTTGCACATCAGGACCCGAACTCGACGCTCGGACGGGTGCGCCCGGGCGCGCGTCAGGCATGTTTTCCCGGGTCACGTGACCACCCACGCGGAGGTGGGCCCGTGGGTCCGTGAACCGTCGCACGGCGGCCAGGTGGCTGCAGCCGCCGAACGGCCCCCGGGCACGAGCAGCACCACCGGCCCGCGGTGTACGTGACGATGTACCGACTGGTGTCGCCGTCGACCACGGCGACCACGAGCCACGGACCCAGCGGCAAGGACGGTCACCCGCACATGCACGCACCCAAGACGCGGGCCTCGCGCCGTGACGTGACCCTCCCGGGGCCGATCGCCGCTGAGCCGCGCGACTACGTGATGCAGCTCCCCGCAGACCCCGACGGGCTCGTGTCCGGTCGCCGGAGGGCGGGGTCCTGCGGCTGGCCTCCTGGCGCCGCCGGTTCTGGCCACCCGCCGTCAAGGCGGCGCACTCGACAGGCTGACGATCCACGATCTCCGACACACGGCCGCGTCGCTGTGGATCGCCACCGGGGCCAACATGAAAGCGGTCTCCGCGCGGGCCGGGCACACGTCGGTGTCCTTCACGCTCGACCGGTACGGCCACCTGTACGGCGACGCTGACGAGCAGCTGACCAGCCGCCTCGAGTCGGTGTACGTGGCCACGGGGGACACCGTCCGGCCGGCCGCGCCTACCGAGGCCGTAACGGGCATCGCCGCAGGCGGGCGGACGCGGCAGCGCCACGCGGCGGGCGAAGTCGATCGGGAGGCGGTGCGAGCAGCGTCTGAGGCGATGCTGCTTGGCAAGATCGCCTCAGGATCGACGACGCTCGACGCGAGTGCGCTCGAGGGCGTGTCTCCGGCACTCCGACGTGCCCTCGAAGAGGCCCAAGATGCAGGATCCGAGGCGTGACGTGCACTAGATGTGCAACGGCAATATCCGGACAGCAGAAGAGCCAGATCCCCGGGGGAAGGAATCGGGCTCTGACCTGCGGTTTACTCGGTGGGCGATACTGGGTTTGAACCAGTGACCTCTTCCGTGTCAAGGAAGCGCGCTACCACTGCGCCAATCGCCCGTGACGACCCAAACTCCCACACCAGGTGGACTCTGGGCAATCGAGGTGGAGACGGGATTTGAACCCGTGTAGACGGATTTGCAGTCCGTTGCCTCGCCTCTCGGCCACTCCACCAAAGGAGGGGACCTGCGACCCTTCTCCGAGCGGACGACGAGGCTCGAACTCGCGACCTCAACCTTGGCAAGGTTGCGCTCTACCAACTGAGCTACGTCCGCTTGCGTCCCCCGGCCAAGTTCCCCTGACCGGCGGTGCGTGAGAACTTTAGCCGACATCGCGCGAATGACAAATTCGGGTCCGGCCCTGCGTGTTTTCGGGTCATATCGGCCTAGGGTCGACCCATGCGCGCATGGCTCAACGGGCAGCTCCTCGACCACCCGGCGGGCCCCGCCCTGACGGTTCAGGACCACGGGTTCACCGTCGGGGACGGGGTGTTCGAGGCGGTGAAGGTCCTGCGCGGACGGCCGTTCGCGCTCACCCGCCACCTCGAGCGGCTGGCCCGCTCGGCTGCCGGGCTCGGGCTGCCGGCCCTCGATGACGGCGCGGTACGTGAGGGAGTGGCCGCTGTCCTCGAGGGGCAGGACCTGCCGCTGGGCCGGCTCCGGATCACCTACACCGGGGGAGTGGCCCCACTCGGCTCCGGGCGCGGGGACAGCCCGCCGACGCTGGTCGTGGTGGCCGACGTGCTCACGCCGTGGGACGGGCCGGCCGACGTGGTGACGGTGCCCTGGCCGCGCAACGAGCACGGGGCGCTCGCCGGGCTGAAGACGACGTCGTACGCCGAGAACGTGATCGCGCTGGCCTACGCCAAGGAGCGCGGGGCGGGGGAGGCGGTGTTCGCGAACACCGCAGGCAACCTCTGCGAGGGGACGGGCTCGAACGTCTTCTACGTCGTCGACGGCGAGCTCCGGACGCCGACGCTGGCGTCGGGGTGCCTGGCGGGGATCAGCCGGGCGCTGCTGCTGGAGTGGCACGGGGCCCGCGAGGTCGACGAGCCGGTCGAGGTGCTCGAGCGGGCGAGCGAGGTGTTCCTGGTCTCGACGACCCGCGACGTGCAGGCGGTACGACGCTGCGACGGGCGTGAGCTGCCGGCACCGGGCCCGGTCACCGCGGAGTGCGCGTCGGTGTGGGCGATCCGCGAGGCGGCCGACCTGGACCCGTGAGGTCCTCCGGCTGCCGGTGCCCGTCGAAGGCCGGCCCTCCCCTGCCGGCCGTCGAGTGGCTCAGGCGCTCTCGGCGGCGAAGATCGCGCTGATGGCGGCGTCGACGTCCACGAGGGCGGACTCGTTGTCCGTGGCGACCGCGGCGTACATCCGGTCGACGAACGTGCGCAGGTCTCCGGTCCGTGCCTGCACCAGAGCCTCGCCGTCGGGCGAGCAGAGCTCGATGATCACCACGGCGTGCCCGGCGCTGTCGAGGCAGGGCCAGACGTGGACGTCGCCGTCGCCGGCCGGCTCGTAGAGCCCCGCGGAGAGCAGGTCGCGGCCGAACGTCCAGCGGACCTGGCTCGCACCCGTCATGAAGACCGTGGTGACGGCGTACGGGTCGGCCGGGTCGTAGCGCAGCTCGGCCTCGATGGGCGTGGCCGTGCCGGCGGAGTCGATCAACTCCAGCTTGACCGGCTGCGTCACCGTCAGTGCGGTGGTCTTCGTCGAGCGTTCCATGGTGTTCCTCCCAGTCGTCCCCTCCGGACTTCATGGAGGAGACGTCGATCAGTAGGCCCTATGACGGCGTTCCAAACGAATCTCCGAACTTTTTTCGAGCAGTTTCCGGAGGCGCCGTCGTTGTGTCCGGATTGGTCCGCATTGATCCCACCGGATTCCGTCGGTTCGGCGGCTAGGCTCGAGCCACATCGCTTCGAGAAATCCGTGGAGAGGGCCCGTGACGGACAACGCGAGCGGGGTTGCCCACGGCGCCGAGGAGCCCGCGGAGGACCCCGCCTCGGCCGACCTCCCGCGTGAGCGAGGCCGTCTCCACCGCAAGCTGCACTCGCACCCGGTGCTCTCGCTCGCGACGAAGGTGGTCGTCACCGTCGTCGGGGCACTGGTGATGCTGGCCGGGGTGGTCATGCTGTTCACCCCCGGCCAGGGGATCCTCGCCATCGTGCTCGGCCTGGCGATCCTGGCGACCGAGTACGCCTGGGCGGAGCGGTGGCTGCGCAAGGCCAAGGAGAAGGCGGCCGAGGCCAAGCGCCGCGCCGAGGCGATGGACCCGGCCGTACGACGACGCCGCCTGCTCCTCGCCGGCGTCCTGGTGCTCGTCGTCGTGGGGGCCGCTGTCGCCTACCTGGCCACCTACGACTGGCCGGGCGTGCTCGTGGACGGGTGGGACTGGGTGCAGAGCCTCGCCGGCTGGGTGCCCGAGCTGCCCGGGATGTGAGTCCCGGCGCGGCATGCGCTAACCTTTCGGCGCACCCACGGAACGTGGGCGCCACGGGGCGATTGGCGCAGTGGTAGCGCGCTTCGTTCACACCGAAGAGGTCACTGGTTCGAACCCAGTATCGCCCACCCGAGAACGCAGGTCAGAGGCCCTCGCCGAGGGCCTCCTTCCATGTCCGGCCGCGCCAGGTCGGGCATCCGGCGTAGGACGAACGGGGGAGGCCCGGCCCGCCGAGTGTTCCTAT
>JBQCEF010000401.1:0-3353 GCA_051960495.1 Nocardioides sp.
AACGTGTCCGCGCGGGCCGCGGTCGCGGGGCTGCGCGCGGCACCGGGGTGGCCGGAGGCGCCCCGCCCGGTGACCAGCGACGACCTGCTGCCCGAGCGGGTCCTGTCCGGCGACGGGCACGCGCGGCGCCAGCTGGTGCAGGAGGTGTTCGTGCCGCTCCTCGAGGCCGACGACCCCACGCTGGACACGGTGTCGTCGTACCTCGACCACGGCGGCTCGATCGAGGGCACCGCCCGCGCGATGTTCGTGCACGCCAACACCGTGCGCTACCGGCTGCGCCGGGCCGCGGAGCTCACCGGGCTGTCGGTCAGCGACCCGCGCCAGGCCTACACCTACCGGGTCGCGCTGACCCTCGGGCGGCTCAGCCAGCCGGACCCGAGCACCTCCCCGTCTTTGTAGGAACCCTACAAAGCCACACCCGGAATCTTCGTGCGCGCTCATGGCGCTTCCAGGGCCTCGAACCGGGCACAGTGGTGCCGTGCTCGTCATCGTTGCTCCCGGCCAAGGGGCCCAGACCCCTGGCTTCCTCGCGCCCTGGGTGGAGAACCCGACGTTCGCCGACCGGCTGACCTGGCTCTCCGCCGTCAGCGGCCTGGACCTGGTCCACTACGGCACCGAGGCCGACGCGGACACGATCCGCGACACGGCCGTCGCGCAGCCGCTGCTGGTCGCCTCCGGGCTGCTCGCCGCCCTCGAGCTGTTCCCGCACCCCGCCGACGCCTTCGGGCGGATCGGCGCGGTGGCCGGCCACAGCGTCGGCGAGCTCACCGCCGCGGCCGGTGCCCGGGCAATCTCCGCCGTGCAGGCCAGGGTGCTCGTCCGCGAGGGGGGCCGGGCGATGGCCCAGGCGGCCGCCACCACCCCCACCAGCATGACCGCCGTCCTCGGTGGCGACCGCGACGAGGTCCTCGCCAAGCTCGCGCAGCACGGGCTCACCGCGGCCAACGACAACGGCCCCGGCCAGGTCGTCGCCGCCGGCACCGTCGAGCAGCTCGAGGCGTTCGCCGCCGACCCGCCGGCCAAGGCCCGGCTGATGCCGCTGTCAGTCGCGGGCGCGTTCCACACCGAGCACATGGCCCCCGCCGTCGACGTGCTCGGCCGGCTCGCGCGCTCGGTCTCCACCCACGACCCGCGCACCGCGGTGATCTCCAACCGTGACGGCCAGGTGGTCCACGACGGGCGCGAGGTGCTCAAGCGGATCGTGACCCAGGTCAGCACCCCGGTCCGGTGGGACCTGTGCATGGAGACGATGCTCGACCTCGGCGTCACCGGCATCCTCGAGATGCCGCCGGCCGGCACGCTCACCGGGATCGCCAGGCGCGCCATGAAGGGCGTCGAGACGTTCGCGCTGAAGACCCCGGACCAGCTCGACGACGCCCGGGCGTTCTGCGACAAGCACGGCTCGGCCTCCGAGCTCGACTCCAGCCCCACCTGGCGCATGCTCGTCGCCCCGGCGAAGGGCACCTTCCACCAGTCCGCCGACCTCCACGAGGGCGACGCCATCGCCCCGGAGAGCGCCATCGGCTCGGTGGCGAGCTCCCGCGACGAGACGACCGTGCGCGCGCCGTACGGCGGCACCGTCGTGGAGTGGCTGGTCGAGGACGGCGACCTCGTCTCCCCCGGCCAGCCGCTGATCCGGCTGCACCCGGAAGGTGTCTCGGTATGACTCTCCAGAACCCCGCCGGCGCACAGCACGCGACGATCCTCGGCATCGGCTCCTACCGGCCCAGCCGGGTGATCCCGAACTCCGAGGTCATCGAGGCCATCGACTCCTCCGACGAGTGGATCCAGCAGCGCTCCGGCATCAAGCAGCGCCGCTGGGCCACCGACGAGGAGACCGTGCAGATGATGTCGGTCGCCGCGTCGCGCAAGGCGCTCGAGCACGCCGGCATCGACGTCGCGCAGATCGACGCGGTCGTCGTGGCGACCGTGTCGCACATGTTCCAGACCCCGGCCGTGGCGACCGCGATCGCCCACGAGCTCGGCACCAACCGGCCGGCCGCGTTCGACATCTCCGCGGCCTGCGCCGGCTTCTGCCACGGCGTCGCGCTCGCCTCGGCGATGGTCCGCGGCGGCAGCGCGAAGCACGTGCTGGTGATCGGCGTCGAGCGGCTCTCGGACCTGACCGACGTCGCCGACCGCGGCACCGCGTTCATCTTCGCCGACGGTGCCGGCGCGGCCGTGGTCGGACCGAGCGACGAGCCCGGTATCGGCCCGGTCGTCTGGGGCTCCGACGGCGAGCAGTTCGACCTGATCCGGCAGAAGGAGGACTGGCGCGAGGTCCTCAAGCAGGACCGCCCGGCGATGCCGCACCTGGTCATGCAGGGCAACCCGGTGTTCCGCTGGGCCGCCTTCGAGATGGCCAAGATCGCGCACGACACGCTCGACCGCTCCGGCATCTCCGCCGACGACCTCGACGTGTTCGTCCCGCACCAGGCCAACATGCGCATCATCGATGCGATGGCGCGTTCCATGAAGCTGCCCGAGCGGGTCAAGATCGCCCGCGACATCGCCGAGCAGGGCAACACCTCGGCGGCCTCGATCCCGCTCGCCCTCGACCGGATGATCGAGGAGGGCGAGGCCAAGAGCGGCGACACCGCGCTGCTCATCGCCTTCGGAGCCGGCCTGGCCTACGCGGCCCAGGTCGTGAAGGTCCCCTAGAGCCCGGCGGCGCGTCGCAGTGCCGTCGTACGACGCATCACCCCCGCACCACCCACCAGCCCGCCACACCCAACCCGAGAAGGAGAGCCACCACATGGCCACCACCGAGGAAATCCGCGCCGACCTGGCCGAGATCGTCAACGAGGTCGCCGGGATCCCCGCCGACGACGTCCAGATGGACAAGTCGTTCGTCGAGGACCTCGACGTCGACTCGCTGTCGATGGTCGAGGTCGTCGTCGCCGCCGAGGAGAAGTTCGACGTGAAGATCCCCGACGACGAGGTCAAGAACCTCAAGACCGTCGGTGACGCCGTCGCCTTCATCGAGCGCGCGCAGAACGGCTGACCCAGCCCGGCTCTCCCTCCGGCACCCGCCGGAGGGAGAGCACCCGCACCATCCAGCAGAACATCGACGGTCCCCGGGACACCCGACCGTGAGACCAGGAGGAGAACCGACCATGAGCGCCACCCGCGTCGTCGTGACCGGACTCGGCACGACCTCCCCGCTCGGCGGTGACGTGCCCACGACCTGGGCCGCCATGCTCGCGGGCCAGTCCGGCGTCAAGCTGATGCCGTACGACTGGGCCGAGACGATCCCCGTCAAGATCGCCGCGATGGCGGCGGTCGAGCCGACCGAGGTGCTCGAGCGGGTCAAGGCGCGTCGCCTCGACCGGTCGACGCAGTTCGCCATGGTC
>JBQCEF010000402.1:0-2720 GCA_051960495.1 Nocardioides sp.
CGCCACCGGGACCGTGGCGCGGGTCTGGTACGGCCACAGCCTTGGCAGTCCGGCGTGGCGGTACACGATCACGTTCGCCGACGACACCGGAGCGATGTGGACTTTCGAGCCGTCGCTGAACCGCGGCCGTCGGCAGCAGGTCGGCACCCGCGTCCCGGTCGCCTACCTGACCTCGGACCCCGCGGGCACTGCGCGCCGCACCGACGGCCTCGACGGCTACCTCGGCTGGGTGCTGGTCGCGACCGGCGCCACCACCGCTGTCGCGGCCACGCTCCTCACCTGACCCCCGCGAGACGGAGCCCTTCGACGTGACCGAGACCGTACTGACGCTGGCCGAGGCGCTCGACGGGACCCGCACCGGAGACCTGTGGCTGTTCCGCGGGCGCTCGACCGCGGACCACGCTATCCGGGCGGTGACCAACAGCCCGGTCAACCACGTCGGGATGAGCGTGGTGATCGACGACCTGCCGCCGCTGATCTGGCACGCCGAGCTCAGCCACGGCCTGCTCGACGTGTGGAGCGGGAGCCACCACCGGGGCGTCCAGCTCCACGACGCGCGGGAGGCGGTCGAGCAGTGGGTGCACCGCTACGGGCAGCGGCCGTGGCTGCGCCAGCTGCAGTCCCCCGTCACCCCCGCCCAGGAGGACGCGGTGCTCGAGACCATCGCGCGCCTCGACGGCTGGCCGTTCCCGCCGACCGCGGCGCTCGCCGGCCGGTGGCTGCGCGGGCGGGTCCGCCGGCGGGCGCCGATCGAGACGACCTACTGCGCGGAGGTGGTGGCGCGGACCTACCAGGCGATGGGGCTGCTCGGCACCGATCGCCCCGCGAACTACTACGACCCGGGCTCGTTCTGGTCCGGCGACGAGCTGGAGCTGACCGGCGGGGCGCGGCTCGGCGGCGAGATCCGGGTCGAGGTGCCGCCTGCGCTCCGCGGCGAGGCCGCTCCCGCGGATCGAGGGGTCAGCCGGTGGGTGCGCCGCCTGTGCCGGCGACGTACGGCGCCCGCCCGGAGCTCATGGGGGCGGCGCCGGACTCGACCCGGCGCTTGATCCCGCGAAGCATCCCGGTCGCCATCACGAAGTCAGCCGGGACGACGGCGCCGACGTACACCGCGGTCAGCCACCACGGGCCGGTGCGTCCGCGCACGCGAAGGTGGAGCCGGCAGCGCCCCCCGGGGAGGTCGGTGAGCGCGAAGGACCAGGTCCACGTCATCCGTGCCCCGGCCCGGCCCCAGCCCGGAGGCAGGTGGGTGGTGGAGCGCAGCACCAGCGCATGGGGAGCCTCCACCTGCACCACGACGTACTCCGCGGTCCCTGGCGGGCCGTCCGGGACGGTGTCACCGATCTCCAGCGAGCGGAGGAGCGCCGGATCGAGATGGTCCAGGCTGGGCCAGTTGGCCGGGAACAGCCAGCGATCGACCCAGCCGGGCGTGTAGTAGCCCCCGAGGTGCCGGCCCAGCTGCGTGAGCCAAGGCCACACCTCGGCAGCCGGCGCGGAGATCGTTTGCGCGTGGTCGGTGACGATCTGCGGCCGGTCGACGAGGTCGTCACCGGGGAGTCGCCTTGCCCGTTCGGCCGCGGAGGACCCGGCGCGGCGGCCGAGCACCTGCAGGGCGGTGTACGACGCTGCCACGGCGAGCAGCCCCGGTCGCATCCACGTCATCGTGCCTCCTACAGGAGCGGGACAGCGCGAAGTCCCTGACCTGCCTAGGATGACCGGCGTCCCCGGACGTCAGACGTCCGGAGGGCTATCACCCACCAAACGTATGACGTCCCGGAGGGAGCGCCGTGCCGGACCCGCGACGGAGCACTCCGCGCACCGACCACGTCCTCGCCGACCCCCGGCTCGTCGAGGCCGCCGGGCGGCTCGGGCCGCAGCTGGTGAAGCGCAGCGTGGCCGCGGCGCTCGACCGTTGCCGCGCCGGCGAGCTCGCCCCCGCCGACGTCGCCGACGCGGCCGTCGCCTCGCTGCCGGAGGCGGCGACCGGGATGCGTCCTGTGGTCAACGCGACCGGCGTCGTCGTGCACACCAACCTCGGCCGGGCGCCGCTGTCGGACGCGGCGGTGGACGCCCTCGGCATCGCCGCCGGCGCGACGGACGTCGAGCTCGACCTCGCCAGCGGCCGGCGAGGTCGCCGCGGCCGCTCCGCGCTCGATGCGCTCGCCGCGGCCGTCCCCGACGCCGGCGCCGTGCACGTGGTCAACAACGGCGCGGCCGCCCTGGCGCTCGTGACCTGCGCGCTGGCCGCCGGCCGGGAGGTCGTCATCGCCCGCGGCGAGATGGTGGAGATCGGCGACGGCTTCCGGATCCCCGAGCTGCTGGAGTCGGTCGGCGCCCGACTGCGCGAGGTGGGTACGACGAACCGGGTGCGGCTCGCCGACTACGCCGACGCCGTCGACGACGAGACCGCCTTCGTGCTCAAGGTGCACCCCTCGAACTTCCGGGTCGACGGGTTCACCTCGCAGGTCGGGGTCGCCGAGCTCGCCACGCTCCCCGTCCCGGTCGTCGTCGACATCGGGTCCGGCCTGCTCGCTCCGCACCCCCGGCTGCCCGACGAGCCGAGCGCGTCGGCGGCGCTGCGGGCTGGGGCCGACCTGGTGACCGCGTCGGGCGACAAGCTCCTCGGCGGCCCGCAGTGCGGCCTGATCGTCGGCAAGTCCGCGGCGATCGCGCGGATCGAGCGTGACCCGTTGATGCGCGCCCTCCGCGTCGACAAGCTG
>JBQCEF010000403.1:0-8327 GCA_051960495.1 Nocardioides sp.
TGGCCGCACCGTCGGCGCCGGCCGGGTCACCAAGATCCTCAAGTGACAACGTGGAGGGCCCCCGGAGCTGAAAGGCTCCGGGGGCCCTCCTGCGTTGTCACTTGACGGAGCCGTGTCGGTGACCCCCGCGCAGAGACTGGACTGACATGCAGACCCAACCCGACGCCGCCGGCGTCCGCCCGGCCCGCCCCCACACCGGGCTGACCGAGGACGGCCGCCGGATCCGCGAGGTGCTCACCTACAGCCGGCGGGGGAGCCGCTTGTCCGACGCCCAGGCGAAGGTCTGGGAGCGCCGTGCCGGGCAGTGGTGGATCCCCGACGCGGCCGTCGACGCCGCCGACTTCTCCTGGGCCGGGCACTTCGGCCGTGAGGCGCCACTCGTGGTCGAGATCGGGTCGGGCATCGGCGAGGCGACGGCGGCGCTGGCGGCACTCCGACCGGAGCTGAACGTGCTCGCCTTCGAGGTGTGGCGCCCGGGCGTCGCCGAGACCTTCCTCGCGCTGGAGAAGGCAGGCGTGGACAACGTCCGTCTGGTCAGCGTCGACGCGGTGTGGTCGCTGACCCACCTGTTCGGGCCGCAGAGCATCGATGAGCTGTGGACCTTCTTCCCCGACCCCTGGCCCAAGCAGCGCCACCACCGCCGCAGGCTGGTCACGCCCGCCTTCGCGGCCGTAGCCGCATCGCGGCTGGCTCCGGGGGCGATGTGGCGGCTCGCCACCGACTGGGCGCCGTACGCCGAGCAGATGGTCGAGGTGCTCGACGCGGAGCCGCTGCTCGAGGGCGGCGTCACCGAACGGTGGGCCGACCGGCCTCGCACGCGGTTCGAGCGCCGCGGGGTCCGTGCCGGCCGGCCGCCGGTCGACCTCGCCTACCGTCGCGTCTGACGCGCCGGCTCACGCCAGCGCCCGGATGGCCGGACGGGTCGCGGCCCAGGCGCTGAGCGCCATCATGCCGAGGCCGAACAGCAGCGCGGTGGTCATCAGTGACGTGGACGCCGCGAGCCATCCGAACACGGGCGTGGCGAGCGGGAGCAAGGTGAAGTCCGAGAGCATCGTCAAGGACTGGACACGCCCGAGCTGGTCCTCGCGCACGACCCGCTGGAACGTCGAGGACAGCTGCACCGAGGCATAGCCCGCGGTGAGCCCGATGACCGTCGCTCCGGCGAGCATCCCGGGCAGCCACCCGACCCCGATGGCTGCGATGCCCACACCTTGGGCCACGAGCGCGAGGAACCCCGACATCGCGGTGTGCCGAGGACGGACCCGCATCGCCACGAGCGCGCCGAGGGCGGCGGCCACCCCCACGCACGCATTGGCAGCGCCGACGGCGCCGGCCCCCCAGCCGGAGCCGTCGGCGCCAAGGGCCACGCCGAGCGAGAGTGCCGGTCCGACGAACACGTTCAGCCCGGAGAGCGTGACAGCCAGGGTGCGCACGGTGCGGTCGTCGCGCACGTAGCGGATCCCGCTGCGGATGGCACGCAGCACCGGCTCACCACGGTTTCGGGCGAGGGGGAGCCGTGGCCGCAGCACGATCGCCACGGCGATGCTGATCAGCACGAAGCTGACCGCGTCGAGGGCCATGGCGAAGGCAAGCCCGTGGGTCGCGGCGATCCAGCCGCCGAGGGCGGAACCGGCGAACACCGCCATGCGGCGCACGACCTGGAACATGCCGGCGAGCGCGGCCAGGTCCTCGGGCCGCACCATCTGGCGGGGCAGCGTGGCGCTGGCAGGCAGGTAGAAGGCATCGGCGGCGCCGAAGACGCAGGCCGCGACGACCAGGACGGGCACGGCCGGCAGGTGCGACTGCCAGGCGACGATCCCCGCGACCAGCGTGACGACCCGCACGGTGTTGGTCGCGACCATGACGGCGCGTGCGTCCATCCGGTCCGCCAGGCTGCCGCCGACCAGCAGCAGCAGTGCCTGCGGCGCCATCCCCACCGCGACCACGAGCCCGGCCACCGTCGGCGGTGCCGCGTTCACCGCTGCCCAGCTCAGACCCACGACCCACACGGTGTCGCCGACGAACGACAGGAACGCTGCCGCGGCCCACACCCAGATCACCGGGTCGCGGGTCGGCGGCCGCCAGGAAGGCGTGGCTCCGGTGGTCGCGGCGGTCCTCGTGCTCGGCGCGGTCACCGCGGCTCGCCCTCGACGAGAGGATGGACGTGGGCGAGGGCCAGCACCACCCGACGCGAGTCGTCGGGACGGGAGACCGCATCCTCACGGCACTCCCGCGACCAGTCACGCAGGAGCGCGCCGATCCGCTCGTGCAGGTCCGCGGCCTGCGCCGGTGTGGCGGCGACGGTGGTGTCCTGCGAGCCGCCGGCCCGCTGCCAGGGCTGTGGCATCGAGTCCCGGCCGGCGCGCCAGCTGCGGATGGCGCTGACGTGCCGGTCGTCGTTGGCCCGTTCGGCCGCGGTGACGAGCTCGCGCACCCGCGAGCCGGCCGGGAAGTCGGCGGCGTCGTACGACAGCGTGACCCGGACCTCGCGCCACCAGCTCTGCCTGGTGTCCCGTCCGAGCTCGGGGGCGGGCTCGACGAGACCGGCGCGGTGCAGCGGCTTCAGGTGGTGGCTGACGCTGCCCGGTGCCAGCCCCAGCCGGTCGGCGAGCCCGCCCACGGTCGCCGGGCCGTGGAGCGCGAGGCACTCGAGGATCCGTTGCCGCGTCGGGTGGTGGAACGCGACGAGCTGGTCGATCAGCTGGGGACCATCGGCCGGGGGACCGCTGTCACGGTGCCGGTCCGTGGAGGTACGTCGGGACATGCGCCGGACGCTAGGCGGACGGCCCACCTTCCACAAGAGGTCTTGTATATCTCTCAGGCGGCGTCGTCGAGCCACCGCGGCTCGTCGTCGATCCGCAGCCCCGCGAGCCAGAGAAGGTCCTGGACGCGGCGCCGCTCGAGGTCACGCTCGTCGCCCGGTTCGAGCACGCTGAGCAGGTGCTCGACGCCCAGCGCCGCGCAAGCCTCGGAGAGCACGTGGTCGTAGGCGTAGCAGAGCGCGACCACCTTGGCGCGCGACGTCCCCCGCGGGGGGTGCAGCGCGCGGGGCGCGAGCCGGCGGGCGTCCGCGGCGATCTCCTCGAGCGGACGGCCGAGCGGCTCCGGACGCCGGCGCCGCAGCAGGCCGGCCAGCCCCCGGCCTGGACGCGGGCGCAGCCGCAACGGCGCGACCCAGCGCCCGTCGGGTCCCACGGGCAGCCGGAAGGCAGCCCACGTGGCCGCGACGTAGGCGAGGACGACGACGCCAAGGTCGAGCTGTTCCGACCCCATCTCGGCACGATAACCCCGCCCCGGCGCGGTCGGCTACGGCCCGGACGGCCCAACCAGGGCGTGGACCGCCTGGCGGAACACCTCGGTGTGACGGTCGACGTCCGCGTCGGTGTGCTGCGGCGAGAAGAGGGCCATGTTGTGGAACGGCGTCAGCAGCACGCCGCGGTTGAGGGCCCACAGGTGCAGGAACGCCTCGAGCTCCTCGTCGACGGCGGCCGCGGCGGCGGCACCGTCGCGCGGCGGCGGGCAGAACCAGTACTCCGCGCGCGCCCCGAGCCGCTGCACGTGCCAGGGCAGCCCGAACTCCTCGATCACGCCCGCGACGCCGGCCGCCCAGCGCTCCGCGAGCGGGATCGCGACCGCGAAGTCCTCCTCGCGCAGGGCCGAGGAGAGCGTGGCGCGGACCGCGGCCAGCGCCAGCGCGTTGCCGGTCAGCGTCCCGCCGACCCCGGCGACGTCGATCTCGTGGCCCAGCATGGCCGGCTCCAGGCCCGCCGCGACCTCAGCGCTCACGCCGTACGCCGCCGCCGGCACCCCGCCCCCGATCGGCTTGCCCACGACCAGCATGTCGGGGTCCAGCCCCCACGCCCGCGTGCAGCCGCCGGGCCCGGCGCACAGGGTGTGCGTCTCGTCGATGACCAGCAGCGTCCCGGCGGCACGGGTCAGCTCGCGAACGCCGGCGAGGTACCCCTCCTCGGGGAGCACGATCCCGATGTTGGTCAGCGCCGGCTCCATCAGCAGCGCGGCGACGTCCCCGTGCGCCAGCGCAGCCTCCAGCGCGGGAAGGTCGTTGAACGGCACCACCCGGGTCGTGAGCGCCACGTCGACCTGGGGCCCGAGCGCCCCGGGGCGCGGCACCACCCGGTCGCCGCCGAGCACGGCCAGGGTCTCGTCGACGGTGCCGTGGTAGCACCAGTCCATCACCGCGATCTTCGGCCGTCCGGTCAGGTGCCGGGCGAAGCGCAGCACGAACCGGTTGGCGTCGGTCGCAGACATCGCCATCTGCCAGCGGGAGAGCCCGAACCGGCGACGCAGCTCCTCGGCCACCCAGGGCGCGTCGGGGCTCGGCAGCATCGTGGTGATGCCGGTCCGCGCGCGCTCGTGGACGGCGTCGGCGACCTGGGGCAGGGCGTGCCCGGTCATCGCGCCGGTGTCGCCGAGGCACAGGTCGACGTACTCGCGCCCGTCCACGTCGGTGAACCGTGCGCCGGACGCGGTGTCCACGAACACCGGGAACGCGCCGGGCCACCGGGTCATCCAGGGCATGGGCACCCCGGCCAGCAGGGCGTGCGACGACTCCTCCGCGAGGGCGGCCGACCGAGGGTGGTCGGCGACGAAACGGCGCTCCTCGTCAGCCTGGAGCGAGTGCAGTCGAGCGCGGTCGATCCTCGACTCGATCACCAGAAGGCCTCCATACTGCCTCGATTTGATATGCCCCCCGGGTCTCTGACAAGATAGTCCGGTTGCTCCGGCGGGGTCGCCGGGGTGCGAGCACATTTGACTACTGAATCGGTTCACCTGGTTGCGGATGGTCTGGCGTGTGCTGGCACCGCACCAGGAGACCCTTTCGAAGTCCCGACCTCGGTCGGGTAGCCCTCCAACACCAGACCAGCGGTCTCGAGTTGCGCCCACTGTGCGCGACACGCCCGACCGCGGGGGTCGGTGGAGGGGCCGGACACACGGTGTGGCCCAGCCGGGCCACGCAGTCTTGGCGGTACGACGAGTAAAGGACTAACGAGGAGCTATGGCGGGACAGAAGATCCGCATCAGGCTCAAGGCCTACGACCACGAGGTGATCGACACCTCGGCGCGCAAGATCGTTGACACGGTCACCCGTACGGGCGCGAAGGTCGCCGGCCCTGTGCCGCTGCCCACCGAGAAGAACGTCTACTGCGTCATCCGCTCGCCGCACAAGTACAAGGACAGCCGCGAGCACTTCGAGATGCGCACCCACAAGCGCCTCATCGACATCATCGACCCCACGCCGAAGACCGTCGACTCGCTGATGCGGCTCGACCTCCCTGCCGGTGTCGACATCGAGATCAAGCTCTGAAGGCCTGTTAACCATGAGCACTCTTGAACGCAACGTCCGTGGGCTGCTGGGCACCAAGCTCGGCATGACCCAGACCTGGGACGAAAACAACCGCATCGTGCCCGTGACCGTCGTCGCGGCCGGCACCAACGTGGTCACGCAGGTCCGCCAGCCCGAGACCGACGGCTACAACGCCGTCCAGATCGGGTTCGGCGAGATCGACGGCCGCAAGGTGTCCAAGCCGAAGGCCGGGCACTTCGACAAGGCCGGCGTCACGCCGCGTCGCCACGTGGTCGAGATCCGCACCGCGGACGCCTCGACCTACTCGGTCGGCCAGGAGCTCAGCCCTGAGCTGTTCGCCGCCGGCGACGAGGTCGACGTGACCGGCACCAGCAAGGGCAAGGGCTTCGCCGGAACCATGAAGCGTCACGGCTTCTCCGGCGTGGGCGCCTCCCACGGTGCGCACCGCAACCACCGCAAGCCGGGCTCCATCGGCGCCTGCGCGACCCCCGGTCGCGTGTTCAAGGGCGTCCGGATGGCCGGCCGGATGGGTGGCGACACCGTCACCACCCAGAACGTGTCCGTGCACGCCGTGGACGCCGAGAAGGGCCTGATCCTGCTCAAGGGCGCCGTCCCCGGCCCCAAGGGCGGACTCGTCGTCATCCGCTCCGCCGCCAAGTCGACCGTGAAGGAGGGCTGATCATGGCGCCGAACACAGTTGCCGTCGATCTCCCCGCCGAGATCTTCGACGTGCAGGTCAACGTCCCGCTGATCCACCAGGTCGTCGTGGCGCAGCAGGCCGCTGCCCGTCAGGGCACGCACGCCACCAAGACCCGCGGCGAGGTCCGCGGCGGTGGCCGCAAGCCCTACAAGCAGAAGGGCACCGGCCGCGCCCGTCAGGGCTCGACCCGCGCTCCGCAGTTCGCCGGCGGTGGCACCGTCCACGGCCCGCAGCCGCGCAGCTACGACCAGCGCACCCCGAAGAAGATGAAGGCCGCCGCCCTGCGCGGTGCCCTGTCCGACCGGGCTCGCGCCGGCCTCGTGCACGTGGTCGAGAGCTTCGTCTCCGGCGACAAGCCGAGCACCAAGGGCGCCCTCGCGACGCTCGCCGCGCTGGCCGGCGACCAGGCGCGTCCGCGCCGCTCGCTCGTCGTCCTCGAGCGCGGCGACGACCTGACCTGGCTCTCGCTGCGCAACGTGGACACCGTCCACATCATCGCGGTCGACCAGCTCAACACCTACGACGTGCTGCTGTGCGACGACGTGGTCTTCACCAAGGGCGCGTACGACGCGTTCGTGGCGGGCCCGTCGACCGGCAAGTCCGTCAAGGCCGTCGCCACGTCGTCCGAGGCCGCCCCGGTCAAGGCTGCCGCGGCCGAGCAGGCCGACGACGACAAGGTCGGTGTGGTCGCTCCTGACGAGTACCCGAACTCGGCCGCGCCGCTGGACAACGGCGACGCGCCCGCGGGCTACGAGATCAAGGGCAAGAAGGACTCGATGAAGTACCACGCCCCCGGTGGTCGCTGGTACGACAACACCGTCGCCGAGGTGTGGTTCAAGACCGCCGCCGACGCCGAGGCCGCCGGCTTCGTCGAGGCCGGCACCAAGGCCGCCCCGGCGACCGAGGAGGGCGACAAGTGAGCACGTTCCACAAGGACCACCGCGACGTGCTGATCGCGCCGGTCGTCAGCGAGAAGAGCTACGGCCTGCTCGACGCGAACAAATACACCTTTCTGGTGCGCCAGGACGCGAACAAGACCGAGATCAAGATCGCGGTCGAGAAGGTGTTCAACGTCAAGGTGACGGGAGTCAACACCCTCAACCGCCAGGGCAAGACGCGTCGTACCCGCTTCGGGATGGGCAAGCGTGCCAACACCAAGCGCGCGATCGTCAGCCTCGCCGAGGGCCAGCGCATCGACATCTTCGGAGGCCCGGTCTCCTGACCGGCGTCGAAGGTAGAAGAGCTAAGGACTGAGAAAGACTCATGGGCATCCGTAAGTACAAGCCGACCACCCCGGGCCGTCGCGGCTCGTCGGTCGCTGACTTCGTCGAGGTGACGCGGTCGACGCCGGAGAAGTCTCTGGTGCGCCCGCTCCCGAAGAAGGGCGGCCGCAACAACCAGGGCCGGATCACCACCCGTCACCAGGGCGGCGGCCACAAGCGCGCCTACCGCGTCATCGACTTCCGTCGCTATGACAAGGACGGCGTTCCCGCGAAGGTCGCGCACATCGAGTACGACCCGAACCGCACGGCTCGGATCGCGCTGCTGCACTACGCCGACGGCGAGAAGCGCTACATCATCGCGCCGCAGGGGCTGGGGCAGGGGACGGCCGTCGAGGCCGGTCCCCGCGCCGACATCAAGCCCGGCAACAACCTGCCGCTGCGCAACATCCCCGTCGGTACGACGATCCACTGCATCGAGCTCCGGCCCGGGGGCGGCGCGAAGATCGCCCGCTCCGCCGGCAACTCGGCGCAGCTCGTCGCCAAGGAGGGCAGCCGCGCGCAGCTGCGCATGCCCTCCGGCGAGATGCGCTACGTCGACGTCCGCTGCCGCGCCACGATCGGCGAGGTCGGCAACGCGGAGCAGTCCAACATCAACTGGGGCAAGGCCGGCCGCATGCGCTGGAAGGGCAAGCGCCCGACCGTCCGCGGTGTCGTCATGAACCCGGTCGACCACCCGCACGGTGGTGGTGAGGGCAAGACGTCCGGTGGTCGCCACCCCGTGTCCCCGTGGGGCAAGCCCGAGGGCCGCACGCGCAAGCGCAAGGCCTCCGATGCCCTCATCGTCCGTCGCCGCAAGTCCGGCAAGCGTCGCTAGGAAGGGAACGAACCATGCCACGCAGCCTGAAGAAGGGTCCCTTCGTCGACGACCACCTCATCAAGAAGGTGGACGGACAGAACGAGAAGGGCACGCACAACGTCATCAAGACGTGGTCGCGCCGCTCGATGATCGTGCCGGCCATGATCGGCCACACGATCGCCGTGCACGACGGCCGCAAGCACGTCCCGGTGTTCGTGACCG
>JBQCEF010000404.1:0-11641 GCA_051960495.1 Nocardioides sp.
TGGGTGGTGTCGGCGTACCCGATGAAGTGGATGTTGGCAGGACCACAGTGATCCGCCGTCGCCGGGGCAGCCGGCGGGTTGATCGTCACATCGTTGGGGCACGGAGCGTTCGAGTCGGCCGCGAGCCCGTAATCGTGTGTCGTCTTCAGAGTCCCGATGAAGTAGGTGTCCTCAGCGACGATCGTCACGATCAGATGACCGTTCTCGACCTTCCATGTGAACGTGGCGTCGTTCGCCGGGACCACCCACGTGGCGTTAGCCGGCCCGCACGGGTCGTTGACACTCACATCGGGCAGTCGGACCCAGTGGTGCGTCTCGGGCACAACACAGCCGTTCTGCAGGATCGACTGGTCACCGTGCGCGTCGTACGACTTGTCCTTGTAGGTGAACGCCGGCCAGATGTCGTTCGCGTGGTCCATGTGGCCGTTCACCAGCCCGGAGATCGAGGCGTTCGAGTGATTGCCGTACTCGTTGCCGTTGTCCCAGTGGCAGTACGAGATCTTCCCGTCGGGAGGATCCTCCTGGCCAGGCACGACACAACCGTTCTGCAGGATCGACTGGTCACCGTGCGCGTCGTAGGACTTGTCCTTGTAGGTGAACGCCGGCCAGATGTCCTTCGAGTGGTCCATGTGGCCGTTCACCAAGCCGGCCATCGATCCGTTCGAGTGGTTCCCGTAGTCGTTGCCGTTGTCCCAGTGGCAGTAGGAGACCTTGTCAGCGCCATCCTCGGTGGCCGACGCCGACGAGCCGGGAATCCCCAGCATCACCACACCCCCCGCCATCACCAGGGCGCCGACCGCTGCCAGCGCCGCCGCCGTGCGCGTCCGGTTTGTCGGCCCGCGCGTGAACGTGAACAACTTGCGCACCAGAACCACCTCTGCCGCTAACCCCCGTATCCCCCCGTGGGTGCAGAGGCCATCCGCGCGCGCCCGCGCGGAGGCCACTTCGAGGTCGGTGGAGAGGGTCGGCACCTGGCCGCGTCCGCGGGGTGCGGACTCGGAGCGGGTGCCCGGTGGCCCCCCGGCCGATCCCGCTCTGGCGGACCCTGTGTTACCGGTCCGTCTACTTCCACCATTGACTGGGCCTGCATGCCCGACAAGGACCGTTGGTCCCGTTCTGACCCCCTGTTCGGACCGGTCAGATCGGGTCAGCCACCACGACGGCGTTGGAGTCGTAGCCGGTGCCGTTCCAGTCTTCGCAGGTGATCAGAACCAGCCGGCCCGGGACCGTCTGGGAGAAGATGCGCTGGGCGTCGCGGGCCAGGGTCGACTTGCGGTAGACGGTGACGGAGCTGACGGCGTACTCGAGCAGCCCGCGTGACGTCCGAATGCGGACCGACTCTCCCCTGCGCATCGTGTCGAGGTCGTCGAACGCCCCGCCTCCCGTGTGCACCGTGTGCCCGGTGATCAGGGCACCGCCGTACGCCGCACCTGGTTGCGCACCGTCTCGCCACCACCCCAACGTCCGCGGGTCACCCGGCGGCAGGAGGACACCGCCGGGCGCGGTGATGGGGATGACCGGCGCATCGACCCCGAGCGACGGGACGATGAGCCGGACCGGCACACCGGGCTGCGGACGCGGGCTGGTCGACTCGAGCTCGACGCCCGGAGCGACGCCATACGGCTGGGTGACCGGTTCGCTCTCAGGCGACGCCGGCTCTGTCGTCGACGTCTCGAGCTGCGGTACGGCGACCGGCCGGCTCGTGCCGGCAGGTTCCCGATCAGCCAGCGCCCGAGCCGTCCACGGGAGCGTCGCCGCGACCAGCGCCAGAACCACGCCGAGCGCGGCGAGCCACAGGGGTGGCCCGCCGCGCCCGTTCATGGGGTCAGGACTCGTGTGCACCGCGGGGGCGTCGCCCGAGTCCCATCGAGCCTCCCGCGACCAGCATGAGCAGGCCACCGGCCACGAGGGCCTGCGCCAGCCGGGGGCTGCCGGTTGAGGAGACAACTGAGGTCGGCAGGGAGCCCAGTCCGGCGTCGACCGCCGTCGGGACTGCTGCCTGGGTGCCGAGCACCACCGGGCCGCGGTCGCGCGGCTTCGGCTTGGCCTGGTGCGTCGGCTTGCTGGTGTGGGTCGGCTTGACCTCCTCGTCACCGAGGATGCATGCGTCGCCCTCCAGCTTCTTCTCGACCTTCACCGACTGCTTGGTGACTGTGCCGGCCGGGAAGGTGTAGCCGGTGGCCGGAGCGTAGGTGAAGGTCACCGTGCCAGGCACCGAGCCCGTGCGGCTCATCAGGACGCCGGCCGGCTGGTTCGGCACGATCAGTGCGCCACGCTGCGAGCAGGTCGCCTCGGTCGCCTCGGCGTAGTTCGGCGTGACCGAGATCAGTTCCGGGTTCGGGATGACGACCGGCGGAGTGCCGGGGTTCGGGTTGCCACCGTTGCCGCCACCGGGCTGGTCGGTGTTGCCGCCGTTCCCGTTGCCGCCGCCGTTCCCGTTGTCGCCGCCGCTCCCGTTGCCGTCGCCGTCACCGTCGGAGTCACCGTCATCGCCGCAGGGCGCGGTCGCCGAGCCGAGACGCACAGGGTGCGTGGCGGTCAACTTGTCGTCCGATAGTGACCAGCCGCTGGGCGTCGGGTTGGCGAACGCCGTCGCGCCGTTGATGAGCACCGCAGTGATCACGTGGTCGCCGGTCGTGGCCGACCAGTCGTTGCCGCCGTCCAGCACGTAGTGCACGTTGTCCGAGTCAGCCATCGGCTCGACCGAGCCAGGAGCAGCGCATGCACCGTTCTCTGTGATGTCAGGGTCTGCGAGGGTGCCGTACACCGGGCATACGGTCGGTTCACCGAACGGGATCGTCCAGGTCGCCTTGTTGCCGGCCACCTTCCATTCCCCCGGATATGGCTTGGTGAAACTGTCGGCGATGTCCAACAACTCCGCCGTAACGGTGACGTCGCCCGTGAGGTTTGTCCATGAACCGCCTGAGATCGTGTACTCGAGGTCCTGCGAAGTGGGCTCGATGATCGAGCCGGTCGTAGCGCAGCCGTCGATCAAGGTGATGTCCAGATCCGCGAGGTCGACGGTGGTCCCCTGGGGGTCCACCCCGCCGTTCTTGGCCAAGCACCAATCCTTCAGCTCTGCATCGGTGTCGACCTCGACTGGAACGCTCGTCGAGCCCAGAACGTAGTCCGGAAGCCCGTCCACGCCGCCGCTGTATCCCTCGAGGTGCGTGATGTGCCCGTGCGGCTCGCCCGTCGAGCTGGCGCTGACAGTCAGGAACTTGTAGCTGCCGGAAGCCTTCCGGTGGCAGACACCCACCTTGTCGCCCGGCGCGGCGCTGGCCGCGGGGGCGGTCAGCATGACGATTCCCGAGGAGAAGATGAGAGCGCCGACCGCGGCGAAGACCGCCGCGGTGCGCTTGCGCCAAGCTCGCGCTTGGGCAGAGTTGTGCGGTGCGTTCACTGTTCCACCCCAAAATGAAGGCGCTCTCCACGAGCGCTCGAACCCCATGTCGTGCGCCGGTCGCCGGCAGTGCCCCCACGGCCTTGCGATCCGACAGGTGACTCGAACCTGGTCGTTCCACCCAACGATTACTTTCCTCCCGAACCGGACAGTCCGAAATCACCCGTCCGGGCCATTTAGGTCACAAAACGGACTACTCCGGACTACTCCGGCAGGCAGCCCGCCCCGCACCGCCCCGTCTCCCGGGCGCGGTGATTACCCAGGAGTAGGCTTCGCGGCAGCACAGGAGCACGAGAGGTAGGTCCAGTGACGACCATGCACGAGGAGAAGCCGCGCGGCGGTCGGATGCCTCGCAACGCCCGGCGCGCGCAGCTGCTCGAGTCCGCACTCGGGGTCTTCGTGGCCCAGGGCTACCACGCCGCCGCGATGGACGACATCGCCGAGCGCGCCGGTGTCTCGAAGCCGGTGCTCTACCAGCACTTCCCCGGCAAGCTGGAGCTCTACCTGGCCCTGCTCGACCAGTCGTGCGACACCATCATCGACGCGTGCCGGCAGGCGCTGGAGTCCACCGACGACAACAAGCTGCGCGTCGAGGCCGCGATGCACGTCTTCTATGACTACGTCGCCAACGCCCAGGGCGCGTTCCGTCTCGTGTTCGAGTCCGACCTGACCAACGAGCCCGCAGTGCGCGAGCGCGTCGACCGGGTCACCCGCGAGTGCGCCGAAGCCATCGCCGAGGTGATCCACAGCGACACCGGGCTCCCCGACGAGCAGTCGCGGCTGCTTTCGGTGTCCTTGGTAGGAATGGCTCAGGTCAGCGCTCGGTTCTGGCTGGACACCGAGGGCGAGATCCCTCAGAAGGAAGCAGCCAACCTGGTCACGGCGCTGGCCTGGCGCGGCATCCGCGGGTTCCCCCGCACCGACGAACAGCCCTGAACCACCGTACCCACAAGGAGGTCCTCCCCATGGAGGTCAAGATCGGCGTGCAGAACGCCAACCGCGAGCTCGTCATCGACACCGACCAGGAGGGGGACGAGATCGAGAAGGCGGTGTCCCACGCCCTGGAGCAGGGCGTGTTCTCGCTCACCGACACCAAGGGCCGCCGCGTGGTCGTCCCAGCGGACAAGCTCGCGTACGTCGAGATCGGGTCGCCCACGATCGGCCAGGTGGGTTTCCGCTCCTGAGTGAGACGCCGGGTTTCGATACTCGACGGCGGTGCTCGCCTCGCGGCCTGGTTTGCGCGACCATGACTACGGGTACTTCGTAGCGCCGGAGCGCAAGACCTGCAGCTCCGACCACTCAACGGAAGGCGCGTGCAATGGGAGTCATCGGGGTCATCATCGTCGGCATCATCATCGGGCTCCTCGGCAAGTTCATCGCACCGGGCGACAAGGACAACATCCCGATCTGGCTGACGATCCTGTGCGGCATCGGCGGCACGATCATCGGCTGGTACGTCATGGCCGACGCCACCACGCTGTGGCGCTGGGTCGTCTCGATCGTGATCGCCGCGATCCTCGTGGTCATCGCCTCGACGGTCACCGGCCGCAACGCCGGAGCCAAGCGGGTCTGACCGCCCCGTTCACGGACCGGGCCTCACCTCACGGTGGGGCCCGGTTCTGCGTCTGGAGCCGGCTTCCGTCGTACAGCGACCCGTCGACCCGGCGACCCGGCGACCCGCCCGACGCCGCTCCCGACGCCTCAGGCCGACAGGCCGAGCGCCGCCATCCGTTTGGAGTGGTTCTCGGTGAGCCGCGTGAACAGCCGGCTGATCGCGGCGAGGTCCATCGCCGGCCGGTCGACCCCGCCGGCGAGCAGGGCCGACAGGGCGTCGCGCTCCGCCGCGACCCGCTGCGCCTGGGAGAGCGCCTCCCCCATCAGCCGGCGGCCCCACAGCGCGAGCCGCCCGCCGACCCGGTGGTCGGCCGCGATCGCCTTGCGGACCCGGTCGACGACGAAGTCGGACTGCCCGGCGTCGGCCAGGCTCTCGATGATCAGCGCCCGGGTGTCGGCGTCGACGAACGCGGCGACCTCCCGGTAGAAGTCGGCGGCCAACCCGTCGCCGACGTACGCCTTGATCAGCCCCTCGTACCAGTCCGCCGGAGCCGTGCGGGCGTGGAAGCCCTCGAACGGCGCCCGGAACGGCTCCATCGCCTCGAACGGGTCGCTGCCGAGTTCCTCGAGCCGCTCGCGGAGGCGCTCGAAGTGCCCGAACTCGTTCGACGCCATCCGGGCCACGTCGGCCTTGTCCTCGAGGGTCGGCGCCAGCTTCGCGTCCTCGGCGAGGCGCTCGAAGGCCGAGATCTCGCCGTACGCGATCACGCCCAGGAGGTCCACGACGGCCGCCCGGTAGGACGGGTCCTCGAACGCCACCGGCACCGGCCGGTCGCTGCTCGCTGCCGGAGTGTCCCCGGCGGCCCCGGACGGCGATTCAGTCATGGCGGCAGCCTAGCGATAGACTGCTGGGAGCCGTCGCGGAGAGCAGGACGCTTGCACGAGTGAGCGGGAGCCCGGCGACGCAAGACCATACGTCAAGCAGACAGGCAAGACCCTGACCACCTTCAGAGACCTCGGGGTGCTCCCCGAAATCGCTGACGCCCTCGAGCGCGCCGGCATCACGACCCCCTTCCCGATCCAGGAGATGACGCTCTCGGTGGCCCTGATGGGCACCGACCTCATCGGCCAGGCGCGCACCGGAACCGGCAAGACGCTGGCGTTCGGCATCCCGCTGCTGCAGCGCACCGTGTCTCCGCACGACCCCGACTACGAGGACCTCGCCGCGCCCGGCAAGCCGCAGGCGCTGGTCATCGCGCCGACGCGGGAGCTGGCCCTGCAGGTCTCCAACGACCTCGCGCTCGCCGGTGCCGATCGCGGCTCCCGGGTGCTGACCGTCTACGGCGGCGTGTCGTACGACGTGCAGCTCGACGCGCTCAAGGCGGGCGTCGACGTCGTCGTCGGTACGCCCGGCCGGCTGCTCGACCTGGCCAACAAGCGGGCCCTGGACCTCTCGCACGTGAAGTGCCTGGTCCTCGACGAGGCCGACGAGATGCTCGACCTAGGCTTCCTGCCCGACGTGGAGCGGCTGCTGGCCAAGACCCCGGAGATGCGTCAGACGATGCTGTTCTCCGCAACGATGCCGGGCGCGATCGTGACGCTGGCCCGCCGGCACATGCGCCACCCGATGAACATCCGCGCGGAGTCCTCGGAGTCGCAGCAGACCGTGCCGGCGACGGCGCAGTTCATCTACCAGGTGCACGACCTGGACAAGCCCGAGATGCTCGCCCGGATCCTGCAGTCGGAGAACTCCGGCCAGACGATCGTGTTCACGCGCACGAAGCGGCAGGCCCAGCGGGTCACCGACGACATGCAGGAGCGCGGGTTCGACGCGCTGCCGCTGCACGGGGACATGCAGCAGGTCGCCCGCGAGAAGGCGATGAACAAGTTTCGCGAGGGCAAGGTGAAGCTCCTCGTCGCCACCGACGTCGCGGCCCGTGGCATCGACGTCGCCGACGTCACCCACGTCATCAACTACACCTGCCCCGAGGACGAGAAGACCTACGTCCACCGGATCGGCCGCACCGGCCGCGCCGGCGCCACGGGCATCGCGATCACGTTCGTCGACTGGGCCGACGTGACCCGGTGGAAGACCATCAACAAGGCGCTCGACCTGCCGTTCGACGACCCGCAGGAGACCTACTCGAGCTCCGAGCACTTCTACCACGACCAGGGCATCGCCCCCGGCACGAAGGGGCGGATCGTCCCGGAGAAGCCGCGCGAGCCGAAGGCCTCGTCCGGTGGGGACCGGGGCGACCGTGGGGGTGACCGGGGCGAGCGCAAGCCGCGCGAGGACCGGCCGCGTCGCAACCGCAACCGGACCCGCAGCCGCAGCGGCCGTCCCGTCGACGACTCGGCGCCGAAGACCGGCTCGGAGCCCGGTCCGGCCGGCTCGGCAGCTTCCGGCGACGGCGCGGACAAGCCGAAGCGCAGCCGCAACCGGCGCCGGCGTTCCGGCTCGGGCGCGAGCAGCTCCGGCGGCGCCTCGGCGGCCGCCTCCGCCGGCGAGTAGCCCCGGCGCCCTGATTACCAGGGGATGCCGGATTTCAGTTACTTCCCGTGGAATGCATTCTGGGGGAAGTAACAGATTCCCTACATACCCTGGTGTTCAGCAGGGGGTCAGGCCGTCACGACGACGGTCGTGCCGACCGGCGCGAACCGCCACAGCGCCTTCGCGTCCGGTCGCCACTGCCGGATGCAGCCGTGGGACTGCGGCGTGCCCAGGTCGTCGACGGTCTGCAGCATCTCGCCGTCCTTGACCGGGATGTCGTGGAAGCCGATCGCGGCCCGGTGGCCGTGGGCGAACCGGACCATGTACTTCATGGTCCCGGAGTCGTCGATGCCCCACGCGTGCTTGGAGCGCGAGTAGACCTCGTAGGTCCCCGGCTCCAGGTTGTCGGTGACGCTGCCCGACACGGGATAGGTACGACGCACCTGGTCGTCCCCACCGACCAGCCACACGCGCTGTGCCGACAGGTCGAAGACGATCCGCCTGCCCTCGCCGCTGTCGACCGGAAGGTCGCGCGACGCGGCGGCAAGCTGCGCCCGGGTGGCGTCGGTCGCCTGGAACCGGGCCGCGTCGCGGCTCGCCGCCGAGACGGCCGGGCCGCCCCCGGAGCCGGACCCGTGCCGGGCCGCGGCGGGCTTGGCCAGCGTCGCGCTCGACAGGGTCGCCTGCTGCGCGACCGGCCGCGGCGACGAGGAGCCCGGCAGCAGCCCGATCCCGCCGGCGACGGTGACCAGCGTGATGGCGCAGGCGCCCCCGGCGGCGGTGAGCCGCTTGTACCGGATGCGCGTGCCGCCGGGTGCCATGCTCGCCACCCTAGGTCGCGGACCGGCTCCTGCCGAGGAGGTTGGCCGCGACATCCCGATAGGCGTCGGCGCCGCGGTGCTTGCGGGTGGTCGCCAGGATGGACCGGCCCGCTGCCGGGGCCTCGGCGAACCGGATCGACTTCGGGATCGGCGGCTCGATCACGTCGAGGCTGTAGGTCTCCGAGATCGTCTCCAGGACGGTCCGGGCGTGGTTGGTGCGCCCGTCGTACAGCGTCGGCAGGACGCCCCACACCTCGAGGCGCCGGTTGGTGAACTTGCGGACGTCGTGCACGGTGTCGAGCAGCTGCCCGACGCCGCGGTGCGAGAGCGTCTCGCACTGCAGCGGGATCAGCACGCCGTTGGCGGCGGTGAGCGCGGCGACCGTGAGCACGCCGAGCGACGGCGGGCAGTCCAGCAGCACCCAGTCGTAGGCCCCGTCACCGTCGGAGAGGTCCTCGACCGCCATCTTCACCACGTGCTCACGTCCGGTGCGGGTCAGCAGGTCGGCCTCGGCGCGGGCGAGCTCGATCGTGGCCGGCAGCAGGTCGACCCCGTCGTCGGTCTCGATGATCACCTCGGCGGGGTCGAGGCCCTTGGTGAGCACGTGGTGCACCGACAGCTCGAGGTCCTCGGGGTCGATCCCGAGCGAGAACGTCAGGCAGGCCTGCGGGTCGAGGTCGACCAGCAGCACCTTCTGGCCCAGCTCGGCGAGGGCGACGCCCAGCGACGCGACGGTCGTGGTCTTGGCCACGCCACCCTTCTGGTTGGCGATGGCGAGGGTGGTGGTCACGGCCCCCATTCTGCCTGAGACACGTTCCAGTTCCAGGAGCAGTCCATGGAACGATGAGGAGCATGCCGCGACGTACCGCCTTGATCACCGGACCCACCGCCGGGATCGGCGCCGCCTTCGCCCGCCAGCTCGCCGCCAAGGGCTACGACCTGGTCCTGGTCGCGCGCAACGAGCACCGGTTGCAGACGCTGGCCGCCGAGGTGGAGCGGGAGTACGGCGTGGACACCGAGGTGCTCGCCGCCGACCTCGCCGACCGGTCCGCGCTGGCCGGGGTCGAGGCGCGGCTGTCCGACCCGGCGCGCCCGGTCGACCTGCTGGTGAACAACGCCGGCTTCGGCCACAAGCGCCCGTTCCTGGAGAACTCCGTCGAGGACGAGCAGGAGATGCTCGACGTGCTGGTGGTCGCCGTGCTGCGGCTGACCCATGCCGCGCTCGGCGCGATGGTCGAGCGGGGCGAGGGCGCGATCGTCAACGTGTCCAGCGTCGCCGGGTTCCTGCCGCGCGGCACCTACAGCGCGGCGAAGGCCTACGTGACCTCGCTCAGCGAGTGGGCCGACCTGACCTACCGCGACCGCGGGGTGCGGGTGATGGCGCTGTGCCCGGGCTTCACCAAGACCGAGTTCCACGAGCGGATGGACGTCAGCCGCGACTCGGCGCCGTCGTGGATGTGGCTGGAGGCCGACCGGCTGGTCGCCGACGCCCTCGCCGACCACGACCGGGGCAAGCGGGTCTCGGTGCCGAGCAAGCGCTACAAGGCGATGGCCGGGCTGGCCCGCTACACCCCGCCGGGGGTGCTCGCGCGGCTGCAGGGCCTCGGCCGCCGCTAGCCCTCGCCGGCGATGAACGCCCGGACCGCGTCGGCGACCAGCTGCACCGCGATCGCCGAGAGCAGCAGGCCGGCGATCCGCGATACCAGCAGCACCCCGCCGTCACGCAGCACCCGCAGGATCGGGACCGAGAACCGCATCGCCAGCCACAGCGTGACGTGCACGAGCACGACGCCCAGCGCCACCGCGAGGAAGTCCGGCACGTCGTGAACGCGCCGCGAGAACACCATCGTCGCCACGATCGCCCCCGGTCCGGCCATCATCGGCGTGCCGAGCGGGACCAGCGCCACGTTGGTGTCGCCCGACGCCGTCGGTGTCTCCTCCTTGCCGGTGAGCAGCTCCAGCGCGACCAGGAGCAGCAGCAGCCCGCCAGCCAGCTGGAGCGCCGGCAGCGAGATGTGCAGGTAGCGCAGGATCTGCTGGCCGAAGAACGCGAACGCCACGATCACCCCGAAGGACACCGCGACCGCCTGCCAGGCCGCCCGCCGCATCGTCGCCGGGGACCGGCCCCGGGTCAGCGACAAGAAGATCGGGATCGTCCCGACCGGGTCCATGATGACGAACAGGGTCACGAACACCTCGGCGAGCAGCCCGACGGCGAGGACCTCGCTCACCCGGCCACCACCGAGGGCGTCGTACGCCGGGAGCGCTCCGCCGCCGCGGCGGCCAGCTCCAGCAGCCGCTCGAGCTGCTCGGGGGCGGTGGTGTTGCAGGCCAGGTTGTGCCCGGTCTTGCCGAGCCCGTGGTAGTCGCTCGAACCCGTGGCGACCAGGCCGAGGTCGGCCGCGATCGCCCGCAGGGCGTTGCGCTTGGGCTCGTCGTGGTCCTGGTGGTCGACCTCGACGCCCGCCAGCCCGTGCTCGGCGAGCGAGGCCAACCCCGCCTCGTCGAGCGCGCCGTGCTCGTGCCGCGACGCCCACGGGTGGGCGATCACGCTCACACCGCCGGCGGCGGAGACGATCTCGATCATCGTCACCAGGTCGGGGGCGTAGCGCCGGACGTAGGCCGGGCCGCCCGGCCCGAGGTAGCGGGCGAACGCCTCGTCGCGGCTGCGCACCACGCCCGCCTCGATCAGCGCGTCCGCGACGTGGGGACGCCCGAGCGCGGCGGCGTCACCGGCGAGCCGGCGCACGTCCGCGGGCTCGATGTCGATGCCGATCTCGCCGAGCCGGTCGAGGATCCCCGGCAGCCGGTCGTTGCGGCCGTCGAGGACCCGGTCGAGCTCCGTGACGAGCTCGGGGTGCGAGGGGTCTGGCAGGTAGGCCAGCAGGTGCACCCCCTGGCCGGCGTACTTCGTGCTGACCTCGATCCCGCGGACGAGCGTCACGCCGTACCGCTCCGCGGCCTCGGTCGCCTCCGCCCAGCCCTCGGTGGTGTCGTGGTCGGTGATCGCGAGCACGTCGACGCGCGCGTGCCGGGCACGCCGGACCAGCTCCGCGGGGCTGTCGGTGCCGTCGGAGCGGTCGGAGTGGCTATGCAGGTCGATCCGCACGCAGCACACCCTAGTCAGCGGCGGGCGAGCTCCTGCGCCGCCCGAGGGGTACGGCGTGCGCGCGGCCCGGGCGCCGCGCGCGACCCGGTCCTCACCAGGCCGGCGGCGAGCCTCCGAACGGCAGGTCGACGAGCTCCGGCCCGAGGTCGGAGAGGTCGTGAAGCACCCACTCGTCCTTGAGCAGCAGCGCCGCCGAGGCCGGGCGGAACACCAGCCACAGCCACCGGCCGTGCGCCTCGCCGGCGAACACCGACCGGTCGAAG
>JBQCEF010000405.1:0-2264 GCA_051960495.1 Nocardioides sp.
GGCAACGCGATCGTGTGGCAGGACACCCGGACGGACCGGATCGTCGAGGCGCTCCACCACGACGGTCGAGGGGCCCTCATCCGCGAGAAGGCCGGGCTGCCGCCGGCGGCGTACTTCTCGGGCGGAAAGGTCCAGTGGATCCTCGAGAACGTCGAGGGCGCCCGGGAGGACGCGCAGTCCGGCGAAGCTCTCTTCGGCACCATCGACTCCTGGCTGCTGTGGAACCTGACCGGCGGGCCGGACGGAGGCGTTCACGTCACCGACGTGACCAACGCCAGCCGCACCATGCTGATGGACCTTGAGACGTTGCAGTGGGACGAGGAGCTGCTGGCGCTGTTCGGGATACCGCCCCCGATGCTTCCCGAGATCCGGTCGTCCTCCGACCCGGCGGGCTACGGGACCACGACGAAGGACGGCCCGCTGGGCCGCGAGGTGCCGCTCACCGCCGCGCTCGGCGACCAGCACGCGGCCCTGGTCGGGCAGGTGTGCCTCTCGCCGGGCGAGGGCAAGAGCACCTACGGCACCGGGAGCTTCCTGCTGCTCAACACCGGCACCGAGCTGGTCCGCTCGCGCCACGGGCTGGTCCCCACGGTGGGCTACCGGTTCGGTCAGGACGCGCCCGTCTACGCGCTCGAGGGGTCGATCGCGGTCACCGGGTCCGCGGTGCAGTGGCTCCGTGACCAGGTCGGGCTCATCGCCGGGGCCGCCGAGAGCGAGAAGCTCGCCGCCGAGGTCCCCGACAGCGCCGGGCTGTACTTCGTGCCGGCGTTCTCCGGGCTCTTCGCTCCCTACTGGAGGTCCGACGCGCACGGGGCCGTCCTCGGCCTGTCGCGGTTCCACACCGCCGCGCACATCGCTCGCGCCACCCTGGAGGCGATCTGCTTCCAGACCCGGGACGTGGTCGAGGCGATGCAGCAGGACTGCGGCTCGACGCTGGAGGTGCTCAAGGTCGACGGCGGGGTCACCGCCAACGACCTGTGCATGCAGATCCAGGCCGACGTGCTCGGCGTGCCTGTCAGCAGGCCGGCCTGCGCCGAGACCACCGCGCTGGGAACGGCCTACGCGGCCGGGCTCGCCGCCGGGTTCTGGTCCGACCCCGCCGAGCTGCGCACCCACTGGGTCGAGGACAAGCGGTGGACTCCCCGCTGGGACGACGACCGGCGGGCACAGGCGTACGGCGGCTGGCGGAAGGCCGTCAGCCGCACTCTGGACTGGGTGGACATGACGTGACCGAGAACCGAACCGGACGGCTGGATCCCCACAGCCGGCAGGAGGCGTTGCGGCGCCTGGCGGACGAGCCGCTCGACGTGCTCGTCATCGGCGCCGGCGTGGTGGGCGCGGGAGCCGCCCTGGACGCCGTGGCGCGAGGCCTGCACGTCGGCCTGGTCGAGGCTCGTGACTACGCCGCCGGCACGTCGTCGCGGTCCTCCAAGCTCGTCCACGGCGGCCTGCGCTACCTCGAGCAGCTCGAGCTCGGCCTGGTGCGCGAGGCGCTCCGGGAGCGGGCCCTCATCCTGCACCGGCTGGCCCCGCACCTGGCCCGTCCGGTGCCCTTCCTCTACCCGTTGCGGCACCGAGTCTGGGAGCGCGCCTACGTCGGGTCCGGGATCCTGCTCTACGACACCCTGGGCGGCCGGCACGGCGTGCCCCGGCACCGGCACCTGACCCGGCGCCAGGCCCTCGCCGAGTTCCCGTCGCTGCGCGAGGACGCGCTGGTCGGCGCGATCCAGTACTACGACGGCCAGGTCGACGACGCCCGGCACACGATGATGCTCGCGCGCACCGCCGCCCACTACGGCGCCCTGTGCGCCACCAGCACCCGCGTCATCGGGTTCCTCCGCGAGGACGGCGCGGTCCGAGGAGCCCGGGTCCGCGACCTGCACACCGGCCAGGAGATCGAGGTCCGCGCACGGGAGACCGTCAACGCGGCCGGGGTGTGGACCGACGAGATCCAGCGCATGGTCGGCGGCAAGGGACGCATCGACGTGCGCGCGTCCAAGGGGGTGCACCTCGTCGTGCCGCGCGCGGCGATCGACTCGAGCACGGGCGTGATCGCCCGCACCGAGAAGAGCGTGCTCTTCATCATCCCCTGGGGCGAGCACTGGCTGATCGGCACGACCGACACCGAGTGGGCGCTCGACCTCGCGCACCCCGCGGCGAGCCGGTCGGACGTGGACTACCTGCTCGAGCACGCCAACCGGCTGCTCCGCAGACCGTTGACCCGCGAGGACGTCGTCGGGGTGTACGCCGGGCTGCGCCCGCTG
>JBQCEF010000406.1:0-5758 GCA_051960495.1 Nocardioides sp.
GGTGCAGGTGCGCGGCCACCCCCGCGCCGGCCACGGCGCCTTGGTTCATCCCGAGGTTGAACCCGTGCGCCCCGCTGACCTCCCGGACCGTGCGCATGGCGGTCTGCGTGAGCGCGGCGATCTCCGCGGTCTCGTCCTCGTCGAGCTCGGTGTAGTCCGCGACGTGCCGGTAGGGGCAGACCATCAGGTGGCCCGGGCTGTAGGGGTAGAGGTTGAGCACGGCGTAGGCCGTCTCGCCGCGGTGGACGATCAGCGAGTCCTCGTCCGACAGCGCGGGGATGCGGCAGAACGGGCAGCCGTCCCCCGCATCGGTGTTCTCGGGCTTGTTCTCGCCGCGGATGTAGGCCATCCGGTGCGGCGTCCACAGCCGCTCGAGCTCGTCGGGCACGCCGACCCCGTCCTGCCGGTGCTCCTCGGTCATCGCTCAGACCTGGACGCGGCGCTCGACGGCGTCCGCCACGCGGGCGATCGCCTCGTCGATCGGCACGCCGTTGTCCTGGTGGCCGTCGCGGTAGCGGAAGGAGACCGCTCCGTTCTCGATGTCGTTGTCCCCGGCGATGACCATGAACGGCACCTTCTGCAGCTGCGCGTTGCGGATCTTCTTCTGCATCCGGTCGTCGGAGTCGTCGACCTCCACGCGCAGCCCGACCGCGCGCATCTTCGCCGCGACGTCGGCCAGGTAGTCGTTGTGCCGCTCGGCGATCGGGATCGCCTGCACCTGCACCGGCGCGAGCCAGGGCGGGAACGCGCCGGCGTAGTGCTCCACGAGCACGCCGAAGAACCGCTCGATCGACCCGAACTTCGCCGAGTGGATCATCACCGGCTGCTGGCGCGAGCCGTCCGAGCCCTGGAACTCCAGGCCGAATCCCTTGGGCTGGTTGAAGTCGTACTGGATCGTCGACATCTGCCAGGTGCGCCCGATCGCGTCGCGGCACTGCACCGAGATCTTCGGGCCGTAGAACGCCGCGCCGCCCGGGTCGGGGACCAGCTCGAGGCCGGTCTCGGTGGCGACGTCCTCGAGGATCTTGGTCGCGACCGCCCAGTCCTCGTCGGAGCCGACGAACTTGTCGGGCTTGGAGTCGTCGCGCGTCGACAGCTCGAGGTAGAAGTCGTCGAGCCCGAAGTCCTTGAGCAGGCTCAGCACGAAGTCGAGCAGGTGCTTGATCTCGGCCGGTGCCTGCTCCGGGGTGCAGTAGGAGTGCGAGTCGTCCTGGGTCATCCCGCGGACCCGGGTCAGGCCGTGCACCACGCCGCTCTTCTCGAAGCGGTAGACCGACCCGAACTCGAACAGCCGCATCGGCAGCTCACGGTAGGAACGCCCGCGCGACCTGAAGATCAGGTTGTGCATCGGGCAGTTCATCGCCTTGAGGTAGTAGTCGCTGCCCTCCATCTGCATCGGCGGGAACATCGTGTCCGCGTAGTAGGGCAGGTGGCCCGAGGTGTGGAACAGCCCGTCCTTGGAGATGTGCGGCGTGCCGACGTAGGAGAAGCCCTCCTCGATGTGGCGCTGGCGGACGTAGTCCTCCATCACCCGCTTGATCACACCGCCCTTGGGGTGGAAGACGACCAGCCCGGAGCCGATCTCGTCGGGGAAGCTGAACAGGTCGAGGTCGCGGCCGAGCTTGCGGTGGTCGCGGCGCTCCGCCTCCTCGATGTGGTGCAGGTGCTCCTCGAGCGCCTCCTTGGACTCCCAGGCGGTGCCGTAGATCCGCTGGAGCTGCTTGTTCTTCTCGTCGCCGCGCCAGTACGCCGCCGCGCTCCGCATGAGCTTGAAGGCCGGGATGCGCTTGGTGGTGGGCAGGTGGGGCCCGCGGCACAGGTCCTTCCAGGCCAGCGACCCGTCGCGCTTGAGGTTGTCGTAGATCGTCAGCTCGCCGGCGCCGACCTCGACGTTCGCCCCCTCCGCCGCCCCCTCGGCGTGGCCCGCCCCCTTGAGCCCGATCAGCTCGAGCTTGTAGGGCTCGTCCTTCAGCTCGGCGATCGCGTCGTGGTCGCTGACCGGCCGTCGGGAGAACTTCTGGCCCTCCTTGACGATCTTCTTCATCCGCGACTCGATCTTGGCCAGGTCCTCGGGCACGAACGGGGTCGCGACGTCGAAGTCGTAGTAGAAGCCGTTCTCGACCGGCGGGCCGATGCCCAGCTTGGCCTCGGGGAACAGTTCCTGGACGGCCTGCGCCATCACGTGGGCGGTCGAGTGCCGCAGGATGTCGCGGCCGTCCTTGGAGTCGATGGCCACCGGCTCGACCACGTCGCCGTCGGCCAGCTCGTGCGCGAGGTCGCGCAGGGTGTCACCCACCCGGGCGGCGATGACCTCCGGGGTGTCCGCGAACAGCTCCCAGGCCTTCGTGCCCGTGGTCACGGTCCGCTCGTCGCGCTGCGTCGCATCGACAACGGTGACGGTGATCTCCGGGTTCTCGGACACGGGGGTTCCACTCCTCTGGACGGTTTCATGCGGACCCGGCGATCGTATCCGCCGGACGTCGGCCGGCTGCCAGCGCGCTTCCTCCCGCTCTGCCCGCCTCCTCCACATCCTGCGGCGGGCAAGGGCCCGGAGTGACCATTGCCACCACCTGCGGCCAGGAGAATCGTGGGTCCACGCCGGTGGCGTCACCGGGGCGCCGCCCCGAGCACAGGAGTGCACCGTGTACGCACGCTCGACGACAGTGAAGGCGCAGCGCGAGCACATCGACGAGGGCATCGCCCAGGTCCGCGACGAGGTCCTTCCGTCGGTGATGGAGATGGCGGGCTGCATCGGCCTGTCCATGCTGGTGGACCGCGGCTCGGGCGAGTGCATCGTGACGACCTCGTGGGCCTCTCAGGAGGCGATGCACGCCACCGCCGAGATGGTGAAGCCGCTGCGCGAACGAGCCACCGAGATCCTCTCCGGCGCCGCGTCGGTGCAGGAGTGGGAGATCGCCGTGATGCACCGGATGTCGCCGGCGCGCCACGCCAGCCACGTCCGCGGGACCTGGTTCAGCGCGGACCCTCGGCGCGTCGAGGAGGACCTCGCCACGTTCCGCATCGGCGTGCTCCCGAAGTTCGAGGAGCTTCCCGGGTTCTGCAGCGCCAGCCTGCTCATCGACCGGACCAGCGGGATGGCCGTCTCCTCCACCGGCTTCGACAGCCTCACGGCCCTGGAGGCGTCGCGGGCGGGCGGTGAGGCCATCCGCAGCGCCGCGGCGAGCGAGATGGGATTGAAGATTCTGGACATCCACGAGTACGAGCTGCCGCTGGCGCACCTGCACGTGCCCGAGATGGCCTGACGACGTGGGGACTTCCGCGAGCCCACCGATCCTGTAAGAATCACCCGGGTCCCACCCGTCGCGTCGGCCGAGCGCGTTCTTCGAACCGGAAGAGCCTCGATGAACCACGCCCTCACCCATGGCCGAGCCGTCCGACTGGTCGCCACCATCGCGTTGCTCCTCCTGCTCGGCGGGCTGCCGGCGCGTGCGGTGCGACCGCCCGAGCCGGCTGCACCCCGGCCCGCGGCGGGCCTCCCCGCCGACGCGGTCGCCACGGCGACCTCCGCCGGCGGCACCACCCGGGCCGCCAAGAAGTTCGGCTGGGGCAAGCCTGTCGCCGGTGACGAGTTCGAGTACCGGGGCGCCCCTCGCGCCAAGAAGTGGAGCGTCTACGACTCCGCCGGGCACGCGGGCAACGGCCTGCGCCGCCCGGAGGCCTGGCACGTGAACGGTCGCGCGGCCAAGGTCGTCGGCGACCGCCACGGCACCACGGGCGGCATGTCCGCCAAGTTCGGCCACCGGAAGTACGGCCGCTGGGAGGTCCGGATGAAGACCAACGTCCGCGACCCGGAGTACCACCCGGTCCTGCTGCTGTGGCCGGACTCCGGCGACTGGCCCTGCGGCGGCGAGATCGACTACGCCGAGGGAACCGACGCACGGCGCAAGATCCATTTCTTCCAGCACTACTCGTGCGACAACCAGCAGACCTCCGCGACCCGCCGGGTCGACACGACCGCGTGGCACAACTACGCAGTCGAGTGGACACCGGACGGCGTCGTGGGTTACCTCGACGGGGTGCGGTGGTTCCGCGACACCGACCCCGACCACCAGCCGCCCGGTTCGATGCACCAGACCGTGCAGCTCGACTGGTTCCCCGACGGCACCGGCACCTCGCGGTCGTGGATGAAGGTCGCGTGGGTCCGGGTGTACGACGCACCCGCGGCCCGGACGGCCCAGCCAACCGGCCGGATCAAGCTGGCCGTGCTCGGTGACGTCAACCACGACGGCAACGGCTCGAAGGGCTCTCGTGAGGGGAAGATCGCGGCGAGCATCGCTGCCTGGGGGCCGCGGGCCGTGGCACTCGTCGGGGACTTCCAGTACGACTACGGCGACTGTGCGAGCCTGGTGAAGGAGTTCGACCGCACCGGGTGGGGCGCCTTGATGCCCAAGCTCATCGGCGCCGCCGGCCCGACTCACGACTACGACACCGACACCGCTTCGGCGGCCGACTACTCGCGGCACATGGAGGGGACGTGCCCGGGACAGACGTCGGGCCCCAGCCTCTCGGCCCGGACGTGGAAACGCGCGATCAAGCCGTTCAAGCCCCACCTGGTGGACCTCGGCGCGTGGACGGTGATCTCGATGCCCAGCGGTCAGTGGCGCGGCGACTACGCCGATGCCTACGGTCCCCGCTGGAGCGGCTCCGCGCTGACCGACTGGCTGCGCCGCGCCGTCAAGCGCGCCGAGGCCCGCGGCGACCACGTCGTGGTGATGGAGCACGAGCCCTACTGGACCAGCGGCAGCAGCGACCACTCCGAGGAGGAGGGGGACGCACAACGCCCCTGGATCAAGGTGCTCGACCGCTTCCATGTCCGACTGCTGCTCGGCGGCCACCAGCACAACTACGAACGGTTCCGGCCCCAACGGCTGGACGGGACACCCGATGCGGCACGCGGGATCCAGCAGTTCCAGGTGAGCACCGGCGGGATCGGGCTGCGCTCCTTCACCTCCACGGCACGCAACTCGGTGGCACGCAGCGCCGACACCTACGGTTGGCTCCGGCTGGTCCTGCGCCCGGACGGCTCCTACAAGTGGAGGTTCGTCCCGACCGAGGGCAGCTTCACCGACTCGGGCCGCCGGGCGGCCCCATGAGGACTCGAGGTCAGGACGTGGTCACCCGCGCCAGCCAGCGGCGGGTCGCCCGGGGGGACCGCAACCGCACGACCGCCAGGTGTCGGTGCTCGGGCTGGGCGAACATCCTCGGATAGCGACGCCGCTGACCGGCGTGGGACCGCAGCGCGACCAGGACGCCCGAAGCGGCCGCGACGAGCTGTCGCGGCAGGGATCCGGACGAGCCGCCGGACCCGTCGGCGCCGCCGGACGCCTCCGCACGCAGCACCGACGTACGCCACAGGGCCCGCCTGCCCAACCGCCACAACGACACGACGAGCGGGTAGTCCAACCACACCACCGTGTCCGCACGCGGCCAGACGATGTCCCGAACCGCGCTCTTGTTGCCGTCGGTGACCCAGCGGCCGCCGGCGACGGCCTCCCGGGTCCGGTCGCGGAGCACCGGGAGAGGCGCCTTCTCGAACCCGGGGCCGAAGTACAGCGCGTCGAGCTCGGTGTGCGGGACGCCGAGCGCCCCGGCCAGCTCGCGGGCGAGGGTCGTCTTCCCCGATCCCGTCCGGCCCAGCACGAGCACGCGGTCGCAACCACGCAGGGACCGGGCAGGATCCCGGGTGGTCGGGTCGTGGGCCTCGGTCAACTCGCTGTGCACCGTCACGAAACGGACG
>JBQCEF010000407.1:0-4797 GCA_051960495.1 Nocardioides sp.
ACTGCGAGGGCGTCAGCACCGCCTCACCCCCAGACCCCGGACGACCCCCGACGGTGGCTGTCGACCAGGTGCGTGTCGACCACGCCCACCGCCTCCATCAGCGCGAACATCGTGGTGGGCCCGACGAACGTGAACCCCTTGGCCCGCAGTGCCTTCGACAGTGCCACGGACTCCGGCGACGTGGTCGGCACCTCCGCGTACGACGCGGGCGCGGGCGTCTGCTCGGGGCGGAACGACCACACCAGCTCGACCAGCCCGCCCTCGTCGCGCAGCGCCACGGTGGCGCGCGCGTTGACCACGGTCGCCTCGATCTTGCGCCGGTTCCGGACGATCCCGGCGTCGGCCATCAGCCGTTCGACGTCGCGCTCGTCGTACCCCGCCACGGCATCGGGGTCGAACCCGTCGAAGGCGGCACGGAACGCGGGCCGCTTGCGCAGGATCGTCGCCCAGGACAGCCCGGACTGGAACGCCTCGAGGCTGATCCGCTCGAACAGCCCCTGCTCGTCACGGACGGGCATCCCCCACTCGGTGTCGTAGTACTCGCGCAGCAGCGGGTCGACGGCCGCCCACGCCGGCCGGGCCAGGCCGTCCTCGCCGATCACGGTCACCGGCGCAACCTACCGCGCACCCGGCAGGATGGGCAGGTGACCACCTCCCCGCTCCCGAGCTCGCCGGCGTTCCTCGACTTCTGGCGCGAGCGCCGGCTGTGCACCGTCACCACGCTGCGCCCCGACGGAACGCCGCACGTCGTGCCGATGGGCGTCGTGCTCGACCCGGACGGCGGCGCCGCGTGGGCGATCACGTCCGGCACCTCGTGGAAGGTCCGCAACATCCGTGCCGCCGGCCCGGGCGGGGCGGTCTTCGCGGCGTGCCAGGTCGAGGGCCGGCACTGGTCGACGGTCGAGGGCCTCGTGGCGGTCCTCGACGACCCGGAGTCGGTCCGGGAGGCCGAGCGGCGCTACGCCGAGCGCTACAAGGTGCCGCGGCCGAACCCCGAGCGGGTGGCGCTGCGCGCCGAGGTCACCCGCGTCCTCGGGAACGTCCGTTGAGCCGCCAGATCGCCGCGGACAGCACGGTGGCGAAGGTGCACCAGGCCGGGTAGGGCGCGAGCGCCACTGCGGCCGGCCTCGACACCCGCGAGGTCCGCCGGACCAGGTCGGCGCTGCTCACGGCGAGCACACCGGCGACCCCGACGGCCGGGCCGAGCCGGTGCCAGCGGAAGAACACCCACGACCAGGCGGCGTTCACCGCGAGGTTCGCGGCCAGCGCCCGGCGGTAGGCGGCCGCCTCGTCGGTGCGGCCGGCGCGCTCGAGCCGGTCGATGGCGTGCGCGGTGGTGAGCGCGATGTCGGTGTAGAGCGTCGTCCAGGCGACGGGGAAGGCGACGGCCGGCGGCTGGAACGACGGCTTCTCGAGGCCGGCATACCACGGCCCGTCGACCTCGGCGCTGGCCAGCCCACCCAGGCCGGCAGTCGCCGCGACCGCCGCCGAGACCCGCGCCAGCCGCGCGATCCGGCCGCTCACTTCTCCTCCAGCCCGGTCTGGTCGAGCACCCACTGCCACATCTGTCTCCGCTCCTGGTCGGTCTCCTGGGTCGCGCGTCGGTAGTGCGTGGGGCGTTCGGCACGGTCCTGCCAGAACCGGCCGCCCTCCGGCGGGGGCTCCGTCGCGGCGAGCCACACCACCGTGTCCGCACCCGACTCCGCGTCGCGCAGCACCGGCCTCGTCAGCGTCCGGAACAACGGCAGCGAGGAGGCCACCCCGGGGGTGTCCGCCCAGCCGGGGTGCATCGCGTGCACGGCGATGCCGTCCTCGCCCCACCGCTGCTGCAGCTGCGGTGTGAGCGCCACTTGCATGCGCTTGGACCGCGCGTAGGCGACCGCGCCCTGGTACTTCCCGTGCCGGTAGTCGGGGTCGGACACCGGCAGCTTCTGGGTGTACATCCCGCCCGAGGACACCAGCACGACGCGGGCGTCGTGGCCGGCGAGCAGCGGGCGCAGCAGGTCGGTGAGAAGGACCGGCCCGAGGACATGGGTGGCCACCGTGACCTCGTGCCCGTCGGGCGACTCGGTGCGCTCGGCCGGGAGCGCCCCCGCGTTGTGCACGAGCACGTCGACCCGGTGGACGCGTCCGAGCAGGTCCGCGGCGAAGCGCCGTACGTCGTCGAGGTCGGACAGGTCGCACCGCTCGAGGTGCAGCTTCGCCTCCGGGAGCTCCGCGGCGAGCTCCGCCAACGCCGCCCGGCCGCGCTCCTCGTTGCGTACGACGAGGTGGACGGTCGCGCCGAGCCGGGCCAGCCCGAGCGCGGTGGCCTTGCCGAGCCCGGAGTTCGCCCCCGTCACCAGGGCCCGCTTGCCGGCGAGCGAGCCCGGACGCGGGTCATCCTCGGGCCAGCCGCGCCGGCGCAGCCAGTAGCCGATCTTGGAGTAGCCGGGCACCACGGCGCGGTCCAGGGCGGAGTCGAGCAGGGAGGTCATCGGACACCTTCCGGATCGGTCGGTTCGGGTCGGTCGGGTCGGTCGGGCCGGTCAAGGGCTGGTGGGTCGTCGTCGGGATGGGCGCGGCGGAACAGCGGGGGCAGGTAGCGCACCATCAGCGCCGACCAGGTCAGGTGGGTGAGCACCGGCGCCTGCAACCCCTGCGAGGCACGGCGCTGCAGGCCGAACAACGTGCCCATCACGCCGGCCGCGAGCACCAGCGCGGGGTTGCGGGTGGTCGTCGTCGCCAGCGTGTAGACCGCGGTCGACGCGGCGACCGGGTGCCGCTCCCCCAGCGCCGCGAACAGCGCGCCGCGGAAGAACACCTCCTCGCCGAGGCCGTTGGCCAGCGTGGTCAGCAGCACCAGCCGCTCCTCGCCCTGCTCGGCGAACACCAGCACCCGGGAGATCGCGTCGTCGAGCGGCGGGATCAGCCGGGCGGCGAGCGCACACGCGTAGAAGAACCCGAAGGCGCCGACGCCGGTGGCGACCGGGGTGACCACCGGACGGCGCAGCTGGTCGTCGCGGCGCTGGATCCAGCCGAGGTGGAGCGGCCCGGAGAGCACGCCGCCGGCGGTCCACACCGCGGCGACGCCGAGGGTGGCGCCGTAGAAGCGGGCCGAGCCGGGCCGGGTGGACAGCGAGGCACCGAGCAGCCCGGCACCGACCACCGACACCGCGGCGACCACCCGTCGCCGCCGGGTGACGACGCCCGGGGTCTCCGGGTGCTCGACGGGGACGACGTGGGACAGCGGCTTGGGCAGGCCCGCCTCGAGCCGGGCGCGCAGGGAGCTCCGCCGCTGGCGGGCGGCGGTCATCCGGACCGTTCCCGGCGGCGCTCCTCCAGGGCCTCCCGCACGGCGTCGTCGTACGACGTCCGCTCGAAGGGGACCAGCTCGAGGATCGAGTCATCCTCGACGACCACCTCGTTGGTCATCGAGTCGACGAGGTTGCGGCCCGAGCGGTTGTCGACGTCGGTGACCAGGGAGAGCCACAGCGACGAGAGCCCGGGCGAGAGCAGCGGCACCGGCACCACCACGAGCGGCCGCTTCTCGATCGCGGCGACCCGCTTGAGCATGGTGACGTACTGCAGCACCTCCGGGCCGCCGACCTCGAAGACCCGCCCGATCGCGTCGGGCAGGCCGAGCACACCGACCAGGTAGCGCACCACGTCGCCGACCGCGATGGGCTGGGTCCGGGTGCGCACCCAGCGCGGCGTCACCATCGCGGGCAGGTGCTCGACCAGCTGCCGGGTGAGCTCCCACGACAGGCCCCCGTTGCCGACGATGATCCCGGCGCGGACCACGGTCACCGGCACGCCCGCCTCGCCGAGCAGCCGCTCGACCTCACGGCGGCTGCGCAGGTGGGCGGACAGGTCGTCGCGGTCCCGGCCCAGTCCGCCGAGGTAGACGATCTGGTCCAGGCCCGCCCCCGCGGCCGCCTTGCCGAAGGCGCTGGCCGCCTCGGCGTCCAGCCGCTCGAAGTCCGGCGAGTCCAGCGAGTGCACGAGGTAGTACGCCGCGGCACAGCCCTCGAGGGCCTCGGGGAGGGAGGCGGCGTCGTGGACGTCGCCGTACACCGGCTCGCCGGGGCCGGCGTAGTCGTCGGGATGGCGGGTCATCGCGCGGACCTCGTGGCCGGCCTCCTCGAGGGCACGGGTGAGCCGGCGGCCCACGAATCCGGAGGCGCCTGCGACGAGGACGGGTCCGCGAAGGTTCGTCATGTGACCTCACCCTGCGGCACGGCCCCATCACCCGGCAAGCGGCGGCGCGGCGGCTGCGGACGCTGGTGCCCGAGCTCGCCGCCGACCCGGCCGCCGTAGGGACGACCGTGGTCGGCGTACTCCTCGCGGTAGTAGGTGAGCGTCCATCCGCCGAGGTCGACCCGGGAGGCGGTGCGCAGGATCCGCTGGCGCACCGCCTCCCCGTGGACCCGGGTGGGAGAGCCCGGGCCGCCGACGTGGACGAGCACGAACTCGTCGTCGGCGTCGTGCCGGATCTCAGCCTGGACCGCAGCCAGGCCCGGGAGCCGGATGTCGCAGGACGCGTCGCTGCCGATCGTGGTGACCGCGCCACGCAGCGGGTAGACCGGCTGCGGGTCACCGGGCCAGAGGTCGTCTCGCGGAGCGAGCACCAGACGCGGGTCACCTCCCCCGCGGGGGTCGTGCGTCGTCGTCACGGGCGCTCGCCGTCGGCGCAGGAAGGTCGGCGCCAGCGGGAGCAGCGTGGCCGGCGGCGCGAGGCTGCGGTCCGGCAGCAGCGCCGCGTCCTTCGACCGGGTCAGCGCGCGGGCCCCGGTCCAGGCACCCAGCGCGCCTCCG
>JBQCEF010000408.1:0-14656 GCA_051960495.1 Nocardioides sp.
GGCGGGGCGGCGGTGTCTGCTGGGCGCTTGTCGAGGCCGTCGCCGACGGCCACGTCCGGGCGTTGGAGCGCGGCCGTTCCGGGGAGTCCTACTTGCTCGCCGGGCCGCGCGCCACGCTGGCCGAGGGTCTCCGGCGGGTCGCCGACATCGCCGGCACGAAGGGGCCGCGGGTGCTGCCGAACCGGATGGTGTCGGCCACCGCGTCGTTGATGAGCGCGCTCGGCAAGGTGGTGCCGGTGCCCCCGGACTTCTCCGCCGAGACCATGCGCGCCGGGCTGGCGACGTACTACGGCACGCCGGCCAAGGCCGAGCGGGAGCTCGACTGGCACGCCCGGCCGCTCGACACGGGCCTGCGCCAGACCGTCGAGCACCTCCAACGCTCGATCGCCTGACGCGGCCGCGCGTCACCGGGTCGATCGTCGGCACCTGGTGCCGGTGATCGACCCGTCAAGACGCCGGCCTGCGCCTCACCGGTGCAACCAGGCCACGACCTCCGCCGGCGCCAGTTCGGCCACCCGAGCGTGGTAGCGGCCCAGCTCGTCGGCCGAGAGCACCGCCGACCCGGCTCCCGACCGGCCGGCCCGGAAGAACTTCGCGGGGTCCTTCAACACCCCCGCGGCGTTCGGGACCAGCTCGTCCGACCGCGCGCGCATGCTCGTGAACGACGCCGCCTCGACCAGCGCCGGCCAGACCTGCGGGTCCACGTCGACGCCGAGGTGAGACGCGATCCGTAGCATCTCACTGTCGAGGTCCGCAAGTAGGTCGGCGTAGTGGACGAGCAGGACGTCTGCCGACCCTTGCCGCGCCCACGCGTCCGTCGCGTGGTGCAGCACGCCGACCAGCGAGTCCATCTGCTCGGCCGGGGTGGTCTCCTCCTCGGTCCAGCTGACCAGCCAGTCGTGCAGCGAGGGGCGTTCGCCACGAGCCCGCACCGGTCGACCGGTCAGCTCGGCCACCCGGTCCCGGTCGATGTTGTCGCTCTGGTGGTACAGCGAGACCGCCATGTCGAGCGGGTGACGGCCCACCACCACGTAGGTCGCTCGCGGGTCGACCGGGACGCCGTCCAAGGGGGTGTGGGTCTTGACGATCCGTCGGTGTCGCTGAGCCTCGAGCCGTCGTACGACGTCCTCGACGGGCTCGATCTCGTGGTCGAGCCACGGCGACAGCTCGGACAGCGACGCCGGCAGCTCCGGGGTGCCGAACACCAGCAGCGCGCAGATCATCTGCATCCACGTCGTGCCGCTCTTCGACCGGGTGCTGATCACGATGTCCCCGGCGCGGAACCGGAACCGGCCCCACCGCGCGCTGTCCTCGTCGGAGGAGACGTAGCGGACCGGCGGTGAGCTCATTCCGGCACGCTAGCGCCACCACCGCCGTGCGGCCTGCGTCACACGCGTCCCGCAGGCCTGGACGCCTGGCGACCTCGTGGGACCCCTCCCCTAGACTCCGGCGGAGAGCACGCCGAGATGCGAGGAGATGCCACCGTGGCAGGTCAGCCCGAGGTCAAGCCGCTGCAGAAGGTCCTGATCGCCAACCGCGGTGAGATCGCGGTCCGCGTCATCCGGGCGTGCAAGGACGCCGGCATCGGCAGCGTGGCTGTCTACGCCGAGCCCGACCGCGACGCGCTGTTCGTGCGGCTGGCCGACGAGGCGCACAGCCTCGACGGCTCCACCCCCGCCGACTCCTACCTCTCGATCGAGAAGATCGTCGCGGCCGCGAAGAAGTCCGGCGCCGACTCGGTCCACCCCGGCTACGGCTTCCTCGCCGAGAACGCCGACTTCGCCCAGGCCGTCATCGACGCCGGGCTCGTCTGGATCGGCCCGCCGCCGGCCGCGATCGAGGCGCTGGGCGACAAGGTCCAGGCCCGCCACATCGCGCAGAAGGTCGGCGCGCCCCTCGTCGCCGGCACCAAGGACCCGGTCGAGAACGCCGACGAGGTCGTCGCGTTCGCCAAGGAGCACGGCCTGCCGATCGCGATCAAGGCCGCGTTCGGCGGCGGCGGCCGTGGGCTCAAGGTGGCCCGCAAGGAGGAGGAGGTCGCCGAGCTCTACGAGTCGGCGGTCCGCGAGGCCGTCGGCGCCTTCGGCCGCGGCGAGTGCTTCGTCGAGAAGTACCTCGACCGCCCCCGCCACGTCGAGACCCAGTGCCTGGCCGACCAGCACGGCAACGTCGTCGTGGTCTCCACCCGTGACTGCTCGCTGCAGCGGCGCCACCAGAAGCTGGTGGAGGAGGCGCCCGCGCCGTTCCTCAACGAGGAGCAGCTGACCACGCTCTACGACTCGTCGAAGGCGATCCTCAAGGAGGCCGGATACGTCGGCGCGGGCACCTGCGAGTTCCTCGTCGGCCAGGACGGCACGATCTCCTTCATCGAGGTCAACACCCGGCTCCAGGACGAGAACTGCGTGTCCGAGGAGGTCACCGGGATCGACCTGGTCCGCGAGATGTTCCGGGTCGCCGCGGGCGAGGAGCTCGGGTACGACGACCCGAAGATCGAGGGCCACTCGATCGAGTTCCGGATCAACGCCGAGGACGCCGGCAGCAACTTCATGCCGGCACCGGGCACGCTGACCCGCTGGCACCAGCCCTCCGGCCCCGGCGTCCGGGTCGACGGCGGCTACGACCAGGGCGAGACGGTCCCCGGCTCGTTCGACTCGCTGGTGGCCAAGCTGATCGTCACCGGCCGCGACCGCACCCAGGCGCTCGAGCGCTCGCGCCGCGCCCTCGACGAGTTCGTGGTCGAGGGGATGCCGACGGTGATCCCGTTCCACCAGGCCGTCGTCAGCGACCCGGCGTACGTCGCCACCAGCACCCCCGACGGCAGCGGCGGGGACTTCGCGGTCTACACCTCATGGATCGAGACCGAGTTCGACAACCAGATCCCGCCGTTCGCGGGTGCGGGCGGCGGCGAGGACGAGGCCGAGCCCACCGAGCGCCAGCGGATCACCGTCGAGGTCGGCGGCCGGCGGATGGACGTCGTCCTGCCCGCCGGATTCGCAGCGGCCGCCGGCAGCGCCTCCGCCGGGGCGGCCGCCAAGAAGCCGAAGCGGGCCAAGAGCAAGAAGGCCGGTGCGGCGGCGAGCGGCGACTCGGTGACCTCCCCGATGCAGGGCACGATCGTCAAGGTCGCGGTCGAGGAGGGCCAGCAGGTCGCCGAGGGCGACGTCGTCGTGGTGCTCGAGGCGATGAAGATGGAGCAGCCGCTCAAGGCCCACAAGGCCGGCACCGTCACCGGGCTCCAGGCCGAGGTCGGCGCGTCGGTGACCTCCGGTGCCGTCCTCTGCGAGCTGAAGGACTGACGCCTCACCCGTGACGAGGGCTCCGAGTCGGCGGCACCGCGCCGCCCCGGAGCTCTCGCCGGGCCGTCGCCTGCACGACGCCGCACGTTCACCGGCGCTGCCTAGCGTCGGACCGTGTCCGCAGACCGCTCGTCCCAGGCCCGTCATCAGCGCCGCGTGGTGTTGCACGTCGGGCTTCCCCGGAGCGGCACCAGCTTCCTCCAGCGTTCCCTCGCCGGAAACGCCGAGGCGCTCGGTGACCGCGGCCTGCTGTATCCCGCGGCCCCCGACACCCTGATGTTCCGGGCGGCCCTCGACGTCCGCGGCGCCCCCAAGGCATGGGGCTTGCGCCGCAAGGACGTGCAGGGCGCGTGGGACAAGCTCGCCGCACGTGCCCGCTCCCACGTGGGCACCACGATCGTGAGCCAGGAGCTGCTCGCGGGGGCCTGCACCCGTCAGGTCGACGAGGCGCTCTCGATGCTCAAGGGGCTCGATGTGCACGTGGTCGTCACGGCACAGGACCCGGCCCGACAGCTGGTCTCGGCGTGGCAGGACGGGGTCGAGCACGGACGCCGGCTCAGCTTCGCCGAGTTCGCGGCAGCCGTGCATCACGGTCGTGGCGGGCTCGCCGACCAGTTCCACGACGTGCATGACCTTCCCACTGTCCTCGGCCGGTGGGGTCGCTGGCTGCCGGCCGAGAACGTGCACGTAGTCACCGTGCCCCCGGCAGCGGCAGAGCCCCGTCTGCTGTGGGCGCGCTTCGCCCGGGCGGCCGGCTTCGACCCGGACGGCTATCCCCCGGTGGGACGGCGCCGGGCGGACGATTCGTTGGGCAGCGACGCGACCGACCTGTTGCGTCGGGTCAACCTCGCGCTCGACGGCCGGCTCAGGCAGCCGGACTACGGCCGCCTCGTCGGGCACCGCGTCGCCCAGGAGCTGCTCGCGGCAGACACCTCCCGCGGGCCGGTGACTCCCGGGACGTTGCACGACTCGTTGGGCCAGGTCGGGAAGCTGTGGGTCAAGGAGCTCGACCGCGCGGGGTACGTCGTGCACGGCGACCTCGCCGACCTCGTTCCCGGAGCTCCGGCCGCCGTCGACCGGCACCCCGACGAGGTCACACCCGCCGCCCAGGTCGAGCTCGCCGCCGAGATCGTCGCCGAGCTGCTCCTCGACCTGGCGCGCGCCCAGAAGGACGCCGCAGCCAAGGACGCCAAGCGTCGCTCGTGGAAGCGGCAGGCACGGGAGCTCGCCGAGCGGGTCGGGGCAGGCTCATGACCGGGGCCGGTACCGCTCCCCGGACGGGCACTCCGCAGCCGCCCCGCACGCGGCTAGCCTCGGCTCCATGTTCAACAAGGTGCTGGTGGCCAACCGTGGCGAGATCGCCGTCCGTGCGTTCCGCGCCGCCTACGAGCTGGGTGCGCAGACCGTCGCGGTCTTCCCCTACGAGGACCGCGGCTCCGAGCACCGGCTGAAGGCCGACGAGGCCTACGAGATCGGCGAGCGCGGCCACCCGGTGCGCGCCTACCTCGACCCGGACGTGATCGTTGCGGCGGCGGTCCGGGCCGGCGCGGAGGCGGTCTACCCGGGCTAAGGCTTCTTGTCGGAGAACCCGAAGCTGGCCGAGGCCTGCGCCAACGCGGGCATCACGTTCATCGGCCCCACCGCGGACGTGCTGACGCTGACCGGCAACAAGGCACGGGCGATCGCGGCCGCCAAGGCGGCGGGCGTCCCGACGCTGGCCTCCGTCGAGCCCTCGACCGACGTGGACGCCCTCATCGCCTCAGCCGAGGACATGCCCTACCCGCTCTTCGTCAAGGCCGTCGCCGGCGGCGGCGGGCGCGGGATGCGGCGCGTCGACGACCCCTCGGACCTGCGCGAGTCGGTCGAGACGTGCATGCGCGAGGCCGAAGGCGCCTTCGGGGACCCGACCGTGTTCATCGAGCAGGCGGTGGTCGACCCCCGCCACATCGAGGTGCAGATCCTCAGCGACGGCACCGGTTCCGAGGGCGGGGTGATCCACCTCTACGAGCGCGACTGCTCGGTCCAGCGCCGGCACCAGAAGGTCGTCGAGATCGCGCCGGCACCGAACCTCGACCCGCAGCTGCGCGACCGGATCTGTGCGGACGCGGTGCGGTTCGCCAAGGAGATCGGCTACCGCAACGCGGGCACCGTCGAGTTCCTGCTCGCCCCGGACGGCAACTACCACTTCATCGAGATGAACCCGCGCATCCAGGTCGAGCACACGGTGACCGAGGAGGTCACCGACGTCGACCTCGTGCAGGCGCAGATGCGGATCGCCTCGGGCGAGACGCTGGCCGACCTCGGCCTCTCCCAGGACACCGTCGTGCTTCGCGGTGCGGCGCTGCAGTGCCGCATCACCACCGAGGACCCCGCCAACGGGTTCCGCCCGGACACCGGCAAGATCACGACGTACCGCTCCCCCGGCGGCGCCGGCGTGCGCCTCGACGGCGGTACGACGTACACCGGCGCGGAGGTGTCGGCCCACTTCGACTCGATGCTCGCGAAGCTGACCTGCCGGGGCCGCGACTTCCACACGGCTGTCGGCCGGGCCCGCCGCGCGATCGCCGAGTTCCGCATCCGCGGCGTGGCGACCAACATCCCGTTCCTGCAGGCCGTGCTCGACGACCCGGACTTCCAGGCGGGCCGGCTGTCGACCTCGTTCATCGAGCAGCACCCGCAGCTGCTGACGGCCCGCTCCAGCGCCGACCGCGGCACCAAGCTGCTGAACTACCTCGCCGATGTCACGGTCAACCAGCCGCACGGCGAGGCCCGGGTCACCGTCGACCCCGTCAGCAAGCTGCCCGACCTCGACCTCGCGGTGCCGGCGCCCGACGGGACGCGCCAGCAGCTGCTCGCGCTCGGGCCCGAGGAGTTCGCCCGCCGGCTGCGCGAGCAGACGCCGGTGGCGGTCACGGACACGACCTTCCGCGACGCCCACCAGTCCCTGCTCGCGACCCGGGTGCGGACCCGCGACCTGCTCGCGGTGGCCGGCCACGTCTCGCGGCTGACGCCGCAGCTGTGGAGCCTCGAGGCGTGGGGCGGCGCGACGTACGACGTGGCGCTGCGGTTCCTCGCCGAGGACCCGTGGGAGCGCCTCGCCGCCCTGCGCCAGGCGGTGCCCAACATCTGCCTGCAGATGCTGCTGCGCGGGCGCAACACCGTCGGCTACACGCCCTACCCGACCGAGGTGACCGAGGCCTTCGTGCAGGAGGCGGCGGCCACCGGCATCGACGTCTTCCGGATCTTCGACGCGCTCAACGACGTCGAGCAGATGCGGCCCGCCATCGAGGCGGTCCGCGCCACCGGGACGGCCGTGGCGGAGGTCGCGCTGTGCTACACCGGCGACCTGTCCGACCCCGGCGAGACGCTCTACACACTCGACTACTACCTGCGTCTGGCCGAGCGGATCGTCGACGCAGGCGCCCACGTGCTGGCGATCAAGGACATGGCGGGACTGCTCCGCGCACCGGCCGCCCGGACGCTCGTGCGGGCGCTGCGCGAGCGGTTCGACCTGCCCGTCCACCTGCACACCCACGACACCCCCGGCGGCCAGCTCGCGACGCTGCTCGCAGCGATCGACGCCGGCGTGGACGCGGTCGACGCCGCCTGCGCCGCGATGGCCGGCACGACCAGCCAGCCGCCGCTGTCGGCGTTGGTGGCCACGACCGACCAGACCGCCCGGGCGACCGGGCTGGACCTCGCATCGGTGTGCGACCTGGAGCCCTACTGGGAGGCCACCCGCCGGGTCTACGCCCCCTTCGAGTCAGGGCTGCCCTCGCCGACCGGCCGGGTCTACACCCACGAGATCCCCGGCGGCCAGCTGTCCAACCTGCGGCAGCAGGCGATCGCCCTCGGGCTCGGCGAGAAGTTCGAGCAGATCGAGGACATGTACGCCGCCGCCAACCGGATCCTCGGCAACATCGTCAAGGTGACCCCGTCGTCGAAGGTGGTCGGCGACCTCGCCCTGCACCTCGTCGCCGTCGGCGCCGACCCCGAGGAGTTCGAGGCCGAGCCGGGCAAGTTCGACGTGCCCGACTCCGTGATCGGCTTCCTCAACGGCGACCTCGGTGACCCGCCCGGCGGCTGGCCCGAGCCGTTCCGGACCAAGGCGCTCGAGGGCCGTGCCACCAAGCCGGTGGCGGTGGACCTCGACGCCGAGCAGAAGCAGGGCCTGCGCGACCATCGCCGCGCCACGCTCAACGAGCTGTTGTTCCCCGGCCCGACGAGTGCGTTCCTCGAGTCGCGGGAGAAGTTCGGCGACATCTCGGTGCTGCCCACCGTCGACTACCTCTACGGCCTGCGGGCCGGCGAGGAGCACGCCGTGGACCTCGAGGAGGGCAAGCGCCTGCTGCTCGGGGTGCAGTCGGTCAGCGACCCCGACGAGCGGGGCATTCGCACGGTCATGTGCACGATCAACGGCCAGCTGCGCCCGGTCAACGTCCGCGACCGCTCCGTCTCCGCCGACGCCCCCAGCCAGGAGAAGGCCGACCCGTCGCGCCCCGGCCACGTGGCTGCACCGTTCGACGGCGTGGTCAGCGTCGTGGTCTCGGAGGGCGACCGCGTGGAGGCGGGCGCGACCGTCGCAACGATCGAGGCGATGAAGATGGAGGCCGCGATCACCGCCCCGGTCACCGGCACCGTCGAGCGGATCGCGCTCGGCGGCGCCCAGCAGGTCGACGGCGGCGACCTGGTGCTCGTGCTGGCCTGATCGTCACGCGAGGGACGTGACGCAGGACGCACCCCGGATATTTGCGTGGCACAAGCACGGGTCCTATAGTTGCCATGTGCAAGCAACTCCGACCTCCTCGACCCGGCAGCGCGCCGAGCTGCTGCTGCCCACGCTCATGGAGCTCAAGAGCTGGGTGCGCCAGCTCGGTCAGCAGCTGCGCACCGAGCACCCCACCGCGACCCTGGCCACCCTCGCCCTGATCGAGCGTCACGGCCCCGCCAGGATCAGCGACCTGGCCGAGGTGGCCCGGGTGGACACCTCGGTGGTCAGCCGGATCGCCAAGAGCCTCGAGCAGTCCGGGCTCGTCGAGCGGCACAGCGACCCCGCCGACGGCCGGGCGCACCGGCTGGAGATCTCGGCGGCCGGCCGCGACGTGCTCGAGTCGGGCCGCCGCGAGATGGCCGACCACATGGCCGACCGGCTGGACGGGTGGACCGACGAGGAGCTCGAGGAGCTCAACACCTCCCTGCTGCGCCTGCTGCGCGACCTCGGTGGCAGCCCCGCCCACGGCTGAGCCGATCCAGACCCCAGACCACACCACCACAGACGAGCGAGACCGCATCCCATGCCCAGCGAACCCGAGCACCACTCTCAGCGCGACGCGACGACGGCCACGACCGCCACCGCCACCGTCGCTCCCGTCCCTGTCCCACCGCAACAGCCGCCGGCTGCCGAGAGCCCTGCCCCGATGACCCACCGCGAGGTGCTCGAGGCCCTGTCGGGCCTGCTGCTCGCCCTGTTCGTGGCGATGCTCTCCTCGACGGTCGTCTCCAACGCCCTTCCCCGCATCGTCGCCGACCTCGAGGGCACCGAGTCCGGCTACACCTGGATCGTGGTGGCGACGCTGCTCACCACCACGGCGACGACCCCGATCTGGGGCAAGCTCGCCGACCTGTTCAGCAAGAAGGTGCTGGTCCAGCTCGCCCTGGTGGTCTTCGCGGCCGGCTCGGTGATGGCCGGGCTGTCCCAGACCATGGGCTTCCTCATCGCGGCGCGGGCCGTCCAGGGCGTCGGCGCCGGCGGGCTGACCGCGCTGGTCCAGGTGGTGATCGCCTCGATCGTCTCCCCGCGCGAGCGCGGCCGCTACTCGGGCTACATCGGCGCGACGTTCGCCGTCGCCACCGTCAGCGGCCCGCTGCTCGGCGGCCTCATCGTCGACACGCCGTGGCTGGGCTGGCGGTGGACGTTCTACGTCGGCCTGCCGGTGGCGGTGCTGGCGTTCGTCGTGCTGCAGAAGACCCTGCACCTGAAGACCATCAAGCGTGACGTGTCGATCGACTACCTCGGCGCGGCCCTGATCGCAGGCGGCATCTCGACCCTGCTGATCTGGGTGTCGTTGGCCGGCACCCGCTTCGACTGGGGCTCGTGGACCACCACCTGGATGGTCGGCGTGGGCCTGCTGATGCTGGCGGCCGCCGTGATCACCGAGCTGCGGGTCAAGGAGCCGATCATCCCGATGCGGCTGTTCCGCGACCGCACCACGAGCCTGGCCACGTTCGCCTCGATCATGGTGGGCGTCGCGATGTTCGGCTCGACGGTCTTCCTCTCGCAGTACTTCCAGATCGCCCGGGGCATGAGCCCGACCACGGCCGGCCTGATGACCATCGCGATGGTCGGCGGGCTGCTGGTCTCCAGCATCGTCAGCGGCCGGCTGATCACGGCCCACGGTCGTTGGAAGCGCTACCTCGTCGGCGGCATGATCCTCACCATCGCGGGCCTCGCACTGCTCAGCACGATCCACCGCGACACCTCGCTGTACGTCGTCGGCGCCTACATGGCGGTGCTCGGCATCGGCATGGGAGCCACGATGCAGAACCTCGTCCTGTCGGTGCAGAACAACACCGCGCAGGCCGACATGGGAGCGGCGAGCTCGCTGGTGGCGTTCTTCCGCACCATGGGCGGCGCGATCGGCGTCTCCGCCCTCGGTACGGCGCTCAGCCACCGGGTCGCCGCCAACACGGCGGTCGGCCTGCAGAAGCTCGGCATCGAGCCGCCGTCGGGCGACCAGGGCACGTCCATCCCGGACATGTCCACCCTGCCCGCGCCGATCCGCACCGTCATCGAGCACGCGTTCGGCGACGCCACCGGGCACATCTTCCTGCTCGCGACGCCGTTCGCGGTGCTGGCGTTCATCGCGGTGCTGTTCATCCGCGAGGTGCCGCTGCGCACCACCATCGAGCGCGAGGACGAGCTGGCCCGCGGCTGACCTGCGGCGGGCTCAGCCGCGCGGGCGGGCCCAGCGCCAGAGCGCGAGCAGTCCGGGCAGCAGCGGGACGAGGAGCACGAGGCCGGCCACGTGGTCACCGGCGTCCGAGCCGAACAGGAACAGCAGGACGCCCATCAGCGCGAACGGCGAGCAGAGCAGCGCGACGAAGCCGACCACCGCGAGCCGCACCGGGTGGCTGCGCACCTGCGGGCGCCAGCCCCCGAGGTCTCGCAGCACCGCGTCGAGGTCGCCGCGGGTCCGTGCGGCCAGGGCGGCGGACGTGCGCGTGTCGAGCTCGGCCGCGGAGAGCCTGCCCTGGGCGAACGCCTCGGAGAGCTGGCCGGCCGCGGCGTCTCGCTCGGCGTCGGAGACGAGCAGGGCGTTCTCCGCGGCCCGGCGTCGGGCGACCCGGGCTGTCCAGGCGGAGCCGGCCGCGCCGAGGGCCTTCTCGAGGGATTCGGAGGAGGACGTCGGCGTCTGGTCCTCGGTCACGAGCCCCTGATCCGCAGCTTGGTCCGACCGCTGTCGGAGAACCACCTGATCACGCCGTGCTCGAAGACCACCTTCTCGCCGCGTCGCGTCTCCACCGTGCCGCGCACCGGCCAGCCCAGACCCGAGTGGAGGCCGCCGGCGCGCAGGTAGCGCCGCGCGATCTTGCCGAGCAGCGGCACCGTGCCGGTCCGCTCGCTGCTGAAGATCGCCCCTCCCACGAACTTCGCACGCACGCCCTCACCGCGCGGTTGCACGCCCGTGACCGGCAGGCCGAGCCGTCCGCTCGGGCCGCCGGCGTCGCGGTAGCCCGCGAGCACCGTCCCGAAGAGCTCCCGCGCGCCGGTCTTCCTCGAGTAGAAGATCCGCCCCTTGTCGAACTTCTGCGCCGAGCCGCTGGGCACGGCGTACTCCGGGCTGCGCACCTTGCCGAGCTTCTTCGTGCCGCCGAGCGCGCTGTAGCGCGCCAAGATCGGGGTCGGCTCGATTGTGAACCAGGTGGACCGCAGCCCGAACATCCACCGGAACGCGTCGCCGCTCATCGTGCGGTCGGCCTTGCTGCCATCGAGCTCGATGTCCCAGATCCGGCCCTGCCAGTCACCGTTGCCGTCGCGGCTGACCACCCGGATCCGCTGCAGCGTGCCGATCGCCGGGTAGGCCTTCTCGAGCCGTCGGGCGTCGACGGTCGTCTCCCACTCGTGCATCGGGTTGCGGTCGTGGCCGTCGAAGGGGTCCGCCTGCGCCGGCAGGTAGGGCACCGACCCGGCGGAGGTCCAGCCGCCGCTGCTCGAGGAGAACTGGGTGAACGCCGGCCGCCCCTGGAAGGTCAGGATCTGGCGGGCGGTCTGCTTGACCGCGTCGTTGCCGCGGGGGTCCTCGCCGTCGACACCGCCGTAGACCTGGCACGACGTGGTGTCGCAGATCTGGTAGTAGCGGCGCGGGTTCTGGGCCCGCGACCACGCCGCGTAGGTGCGGGCGGCCACGGCCTGGGCCTGCACCGCCTCCGGCGCCCACGAGGCCGGCATCTCATAGGGGATGACGCCGCGGACGTAGGCGTCCATCGGCAGCACGTTGACGGTGTCCCGCTCGGCCGAGCCGGGCTTGGGCGAGGCGGCGCGCAGGATGCCCCGGTACTTCCGCGCCCCGCTCGGCGTCCACAGGGTCAGCGGCCGCTTCGCGAAGAACTCCCCGTCGCCGAGCAGCTCCGAGCGCCCCTCGGGCTCGTAGCGCTGCCAGCCGTCCTTGAGGTAGCCGATGACGGTCCGGCCGTCCAGCACGTTGAGCCGCCAGCGCTTCACGCCGGCGATGCCCGGCAGCGGGTACGTCGTACCGTCCCCGCGGTCGCGCACGGTCAGACCGGCGACGGGACTGACCACCAGGTCGGTCGTGGTGTCCGCGGTGATGAGCACGCGGACCTTGCCCCTGACCTGCGACCAGGTCGTCCCGGGGTAGTAGAAGTCGAGGATCTCGCGGTGGTCCTTGCCCGCCAGGGCCGCACCGTAGGCGCCGTACTGCGACATGCCGTGACCGTGACCGAAGCCGTGCCCGTGCACGACCACCTGCTTGTCCACCGGCACCCAGTAGGACTGGTCGGTGGTGACCGCCCCGGCAGGTGCGCCGGTGAGCGTCACGGTGGCAGCGACGAGCGCGGAGGCGACCGAGCCCGCGACACCGGCGGTGACGCGGGACGGCAGCGGCCCGGGCCCCGCCTTGGAGCGAGCCCTCATGGTGTGTCTTCCCCTTGCGACGACACCCTCGTCCGCGCCGACCGACGGCTTCCCGACCGACTGGGCGACACGCTGTGACGAAAGTGAATTCAGTTATCTCCAGTGGCAGATGATTATGCACGGGAAATGCATTCCACAACCGGGAGATCGGTGATTCTTGGCTTTCGGTGAAGAATTACAATCGTGTAATTCTGAATTTCACCCGCGTGCTGCCGAAGCGCATTCCTTGGCGGCGATGAATAGGCTCTTCGGCATGGACGTCCTGCTCGTGCTCCTCGTGATCGGCGCCGCCGTGTACCTCTACCAGCGGCAAGCCGCGGCAGGTCGGCAGCGCGCCCTCGAGGAGCGGCAGGCGACCGACCTCGCGGCGCTACGTCGCGTCGCGGAGGAGGACGTGACGAGGTTCGGCGAGGAGCTGGCCCGGCTCGACACCGAGGTGCTCACGACCTCCCTCGACGAGGCGGCCCGGCAGGACTACCAGCGGGCGCTGGACTCCTACGAGTCCGCCAAGGAGTCGCTGGGGCTGGTCCGCCGGCCGGAGGAGATCACCCACGTCACCGAGGCGCTCGAGGACGGTCGGTACGCCGCGGCCTGCGTGGTGGCGCGCTCCGAGGGCCGTCCCCTGCCGACCCGCCGGCCACCCTGCTTCTTCAACCCGGCCCACGGGCCCTCCACGACGGACCTCGAGTGGGCGCCCGCGGGCGGGCAGCCGCGCCCGATCCCCGTGTGCGCGGCCGACGCCGACCGGGTCCGGCAAGGCGCCGAGCCGGACATCCGTACGGTCCGCCAGGGAGCCGGGCGGGTTCCCTACTGGCAAGGCGGCCCCGCCTACTCCCCCTATGCCTCGGGGTACTTCGGCGGCTACGCGATGAGCGGCCTGGTGCCGGGCTTCCTGCTCGGCTCGATGCTCGGCGGCTGGGACGACGCGGGAGCCGGTGACGACTGGTCCGGAGACGGCTCCGATGCAGGCGGCGAGGGCGGAGCGGACTCCGGTGACTGTGGTGACTACGGCGACGCCGGAGGTGACACCGGGGGCGACGCCGGCGGCTGGGACGGCGGCGGGGACTTCGGGGACTTCGGCGGCTTCGACTTCTGACACACCGCAGCGCCCGCGCTCAACGGGGCGGCCCCGGCGTCAGGACTTGACGCGGTGGAGCCGGCGGGCGGCCTCGGCGATCGAGCCGGTCATCGACGGGTACACCGTGAAGGCGGCGGCCACCTGGTCGGCGGTGAGGTTCTGCGAGACCGCGAGCGCGACCGGGTGGATCAGCTCGCTCGCCCGTGGGCCGACCACGACCCCGCCCACCACGATCCCGGTGCCGGGCCGGGCGAACAGCTTCACGAAGCCGTCCCGGACGCCCTGCATCTTGGCGCGGGCGTTGCCGGACAGCGGCAGCATCACGGTCTCGACCTCGATCTCGCCGGCGTCCACGGCCTTCTGGCTCCAGCCGACCGTGGCGATCTCGGGTGAGGTGAAGACGTTGGCCGAGACCTCCTTCATGTCCAGCGGCGCGACGGCGTCCCCGAGGAAGTGCCACATCGCGATGCGGCCCTGCATGGCGGCGACCGAGGCGAGCATGAAGACGCCGGTGCAGTCGCCGGCGGCGTAGACCCCCCGCGCCGACGTACGCGAGACCCGGTCGACCTTCCCGAAGCCGCCGTCGTCCAGGACGACGCCGGCCTCCTCGAGCCCCATGTCGGCGGTGTTGGGCACCGAACCGAGCGCGAGCAGGCAGTGCGAGCCCTCGACGACCCGCCCGTCGGTGAGTGTCACGGTCACCGTGTCGCCGGATCGGGTCACCGACTCCATGCGCGACTTCGACAGCACGGTCATCCCGCGGCGCTTGAAGACCTCCTCGAGCACCTCGGCGGCGTCGGGGTCCTCACCCGGGAGCACCCGGTCGCGGCTGGACACGAGCGTCACGTCGATGCCGAGGGCGTTGTAGGCGCTGGCGAACTCGGCGCCGGTGACGCCGGAGCCGACGACGATGAGCTTCTCTGGAACCTCGTCGAGGTCGTAGACCTGGTCCCAGGACAGGATCCGCTCGCCGTCGGGCTGGGCCGAGGCCAGCACCCGCGGCGAGGCTCCGGTCGCCACGAGCACCGCGTGGGCCTCGAAGGTCTCCTCACCCCCGTCGGCGAGCTCGGCGACGACCCGTCGAGCCGCGTGCCCCGCGCGGCTGGCCGGGTCGAGCCGGCCGCGGCCCTG
>JBQCEF010000409.1:0-5905 GCA_051960495.1 Nocardioides sp.
GCGGTCCCGTCCCGGTCGCGTCCCGGTGGTCGGGGTCAACATCGGCAAGACCAAGGCCGTGCCCGAGGACGCCGCCATCGGCGACTACGAGAAGAGCACCACCCTGCTCGCGCCGTATGCCGACTACCTGGTCGTCAACGTCAGCTCCCCGAACACGCCGGGGCTGCGCGACCTGCAGTCGGCCGAGCGGCTGCGCCCGTTGCTGCAGGCCGTACGCCGGCAGGCCGACGCCGTCACCGACGACCACGTGCCGCTGCTGGTGAAGATCGCCCCCGACCTCGCCGACGAGGACGTCCTGGCCGTCGCCGACCTCGCGCTCGAGCTGGATCTGGACGGCATCGTGGCCACCACCACCACGATCGGCCGCGAGGGACTCAGGTCGGACCCTGCCGAGGTCGCGCGCGCCGGCGTCGGCGGCCTCTCCGGGGCGCCGCTGCGCGCGCGTGCCCTCGAGGTGCTGCGGCTGCTGCGCGGCCGGGTCGGTGACGACCTGACGATCATCGCCGTCGGCGGGATCAGCAACGCCGCCGACGCCCGGGAGCGGCTCGACGCGGGGGCCACGCTGCTGCAGGCCTACACCGCGTTCGTCTACGAGGGCGCCGGCTGGCCGGCCCGGGTGCAGCGGGAGCTGGCCCGGGGATGACGACGGCGGTGCAGGTCAGGGGAGAGGTGCTCGGGGTCAAGCGCGTCGGCGCGCACCGGCACGTCACCCTGGTCGCGCCCGGCGTCCCCGAACGGTTCCGTCCCGGCAACGTCCTCGCCGTCGCCGTCGGCGGTCCGCTCTCGGACCGCGTGGTGCGCGCGACCTACCCGATCCACCGCGTCCGCGCGACCGGTGCCTACGGCGGCACCGTCGAGCTCGTGATCACGCCGGCCGATGCCGCCTCGGAGTGGCTCGCCGCCGCACCGGCGGCCACCGCACTCGACGTGGTCGGGCCGCTCGGCCGGCCGTTCGCGCTGCCCAAGGAGCCCGTCACCTGCGTGCTGGTGGGGGAGGGCGCCGGGAGCGCTCCGCTGTTCAGTCTCGCCGAGCGTCTCCGCGAGCGCGGCTGCGCGGTCCACATGCTGCTCGGCGGTGAGACGGAGGCCCACCTGTTCGGTGCGCTCGAGGCCCGCCGCGCGACCCGCGGGGTCACCGTCGCCACCGGGGACGGGTCCGTCGGCATCGCCGGGACGGTCGCCGACGTGCTGCCCGACCTGCTCGGCCGCACCGAGGCCGCGGTCGTCTACGCCGCGGCACCCCCGGACCGGCTGCACGCGGTGGCCCTCGCCGCCGAGCAGCACGGCGCCTGGAGCCAGACCCTCCTCGACCTGCTGCTGCCCTGCGGGACGGGCCTGTGCCACGGCTGCACCCTGCCCGTGGTCGGCGAGGACGGGGTCACCCGGATGGCGCGCGCCTGCGTCGACGGGCCAGTGTTCCGCGGCGACCGGGTCCGTTGGGCCGACCTCGGCACGGTGCCCGAGGGCGCCCGATGAACACGCGCCTGGGCGACCTGGAGCTGGCCGGCCCGATCCTCACCGCGGCCGGCTGCGGCAGCACCGGCAAGGAGCTCGCGGCGTTCACGGACCTGGCGGCCCTGGGCGCCTTCACCACCCGCACGATCACCCTCGACCCGCGCCCCGGCGCCCCGACGCCGCGGGTGGTGCCCACCGCGGGCGGGCTGCTCCACGACACCGGCCTGCACAACCCAGGCCTGCAGTCCTTCCTCGCCACCGAGCTGCCCTGGCTCGCCGCGCAGCATGTCCGCACGATCGTCTCGGTCCACGCCGGCTCGCTGGCGGAGTACGCCGAGCTGGCGCGCCGGGTCGGGTCGAGCCCCGGCGTCACCGCGATCGAGGTCAACCTCGCTGGCCTCGACGCCGACCCCCACCAGGCGGGCAAGGTGCTGCACGTCGTACGGCGTGACGTGCCGCGCGGCGTCGGGGTGCTCGCGAAGCTGACACCCGGACCCGCCGCGGTCGAAGCCGCCCGGTCCGTGGCCCAGAACGGCGCCGACGCGGTCGTGCTGGCGCACGGCTACCCGGGCCTGCTGTTCGACCCGGGCACGCTGCGGCCCGTCCTCGGGGCCGGCACTGGGTCCGTGAGCGGCCCGGCCGTGCTGGCGCAGGCACTGCGCTGCATCTGGGACGTGCACGCCGAGCTCCCGGACCTGCCTCTCGTCGGGGTGGGCGGGATCCGCACCGGTCTCGACGTCCTGCAGATGCTGCTCGCCGGCGCCGGCGCCGTGCAGCTCGGCAGCGTCCTGCTCCACGACCCCGGCGCCGTCAGGCGGGTCACCGACGAGCTCGCCGCCGAGCTCGCCGCGCGCGGCATCGACAGCCCGGCCGACGCCGTCGGTCTCGGGCACCCACCAACCGAAGGGAACAGCGCATGACGTTCGGGAGCAGGCTCAGCAGCGCCATCGAGGGCCGGGGCCGGCTGTGCGTCGGCATCGACCCGCACCCGGCGCTGCTCGACGCGTGGGGCTTCACCGACTCCCCGTTCGGGCTGGAGCGGTTCGCGATGACGGTGGTGGAGGCCCTCGCCGGGACGGTCCCGGTGGTCAAGCCGCAGTCGGCCTTCTTCGAGCGGCACGGGTCCGCCGGCGTCGCGGTCCTGGAGAAGGTCATCAGCGGCGCCCGCGACCTGGGCTGCCTGGTGCTCCTCGACGTCAAGCGCGGCGACATCGGCAGCACCGCCCAGGCCTACGCCGACGCCTACCTGGACAAGAACAGCCCGCTCGCCGCCGACGCGATCACCGCCAGCCCCTACCTCGGCGTCGGCTCGCTGGACCCGATGGTCGACACCGCGCTCGCCAACGACGCCGGGATCTTCCTGCTCGCGCTCACCTCGAACCCGGAGGGGCCGCAGTTCCAGAGCGCCACGACCGCCGACGGGCGCAGCGTGGCCGGCACGGTGCTCGACGCCGTGGCGAGCCGCAACGCCGGCGTCGACGGCCTCGGCTCGGTGGGTGCGGTGGTCGGCGCGACGATCGGGGAGACCGGCGAGAACCTCGACGTCAACGGACCGCTGCTGGTGCCGGGCATCGGCGCGCAGGGCGGCACCGTCGCCGACGTACGACGCATCTTCGGCCCGGCCGCCCGCAACGTGCTCCCGAGCAGCTCGCGGGAGGTGCTCGGAGCCGGGCCGGACAAGCAGGCACTGCACGAGGCCGCGCTGCGCACCGCGGAGGAGTTCGCCGGTCTCGGGTGAGGTAGAACTGTCGGCATGCCTCTCGACGCCGCCAACCCCTTCGCCGAGCCCAGCACGCTGCCCTACGCGTTCCCACCGTTCGACGCGGTCCGGCACGAGCACTACCGTCCCGCGTTCGAGGCCGGGGTCGCCGAGCACCTCGCGGAGATCGACGCGATCACCGCGGACCCCGAACCGCCGACGTTCGCCAACACCGTGGAGGCGTTCGAGCGCACCGGCCAGCTGCTCGACCGCGCCATGCGGGTGTTCTACGAGATGGCCAACTCGATGGCCGACCCGCAGATGCAGGAGCTCGAGGCCGAGCTGATGCCGGCCTACTCGGCGCACACCGACGCCGTGCTGCTCAACTCCGCGCTGATCGAGCGACTCGACGCCGTGCACGCGACGCGGCACGAGTCCGGGCTCACCGAGGAACAGGTCCGTCTCGTCGAGCGGCACCACACCGACTTCGTCCGCGCCGGCGCCGCGCTCGCCCCGGAGGACCAGCAGCGGCTCCGCGAGCTCAACGAGGAGATCTCCAAGGCGACCACCGCGTTCGGCAGCACCCTGCTCGCAGCGGCCAACGCGGCCGCCGTCGTGGTGCCCGACCGCGCGCAGCTCGCCGGCCTGTCCGAGGACGCGATCGAGTCGGCCGCCATCGCCGCGAAGGAGCGCGAGGTCGAGGGCTACGTGCTGCGGCTGCTCTCGCCGACCGTCCAGCCCGCGCTGTCGGCGCTGCACGACCGCGACCTGCGCCGCCGGCTCCACGAGGCGGCCACCAGCCGCGGGATGGACGGCGGCCCGAACGACACCCGGGCGCTGCTGACCCGGATCGCGGCGCTGCGCGCCGAGCGCGCCGGGCTGCTCGGCTACCCCGACCACGCCTCCTACAAGGTGGCGGACCAGACCGCCGGCACCACCGAGGCCGTGACCGGGATGCTCGACGCAATGGCGGCGCCGGCGAGGGCGAACCTCGAGCGGGAGCGCGCCGAGATCGAGGCCGCGATGCGCGCGGACGGCATCGACGACGAGGTCCGGCCGTGGGACTGGGCCTACTACGCCGCGAAGGTGCGCGCCGCGAAGTACGACGTGGACGCCGGTGCGCTGCGTCCCTGGTTCTCACTCGACCGGGTGCTCCACGACGGGGTGTTCTTCGCCGCCGAGAAGCTCTACGGGGTCACGTTCGCCGAGCGGCACGACCTGCCGCTCTACGCCCCCGACGTCCGCGTCTACGAGGTGTTCGACCACGACGGCTCCACGCTCGGACTGTTCATCTGCGACTGGTTCGCCCGCTCGACGAAGCGCGGCGGCGCCTGGATGGACGAGTTCGTCACCCAGTCGCACCTGTTCGGCGAGCGCCCGGTCGTGGTGGTCTGCCTCAACGTGCCCCGGCCCGCCGAGGGGCAGCCGGCGCTGATGACCGTCGACGAGGTGCGCACCGCCTTCCACGAGTTCGGGCACGCCCTGCACGGCCTGTTCTCGGACGTGACCTACCCGCGGATCGCCGGGACGGCCACGCCCCGCGACTTCGTGGAGTTCCCCTCGCAGGTCAACGAGCTGTGGGGGTTCTGGCCGGAGGTGCTCGCCAACTACGCCCGCCACCACGAGACCGGTGAGCCGCTGGACCAGGAGGTCGCCGACCGGCTGATCGCCTCGCGCGACGACGGCAGCGGCTTCGACACGGTGTCGATGCTGGGTGCGGCCCTGCTCGACCAGGAGTGGCACCGGCTCGCGCCCGGCTCCGCACCGGTGGCCCCGGAGGACGTCGAGGCGTTCGAGGCGGCCGCGCTGGAGCGGCACGGCGTGCGCTCGGACCTGGTCCCGCCGCGCTACCGCAGCGGCTACTTCGCGCACTCGTTCACCAACGGGTACGACGGCGGCTACTACTCCTACCTGTGGAGCGAGGTCCTCGACGCCGACATGGTCGACTGGTTCACCGACAACGGGGGACTGCGCCGTGAGAACGGCGACCTCTTCCGGGACCGGCTGCTGTCGCGAGGCGGGGCGGCCGACCCGATCGAGGCGTTCGCGTCGATCCGCGGCCGCGGCCCGGACCCGGCCCCGCTGCTGCGACGCCGCGGCCTGGCGGACTAGTCCGTGCGGCGTTCCCGGCTTCTCGGCGGTGTGCTCACCGGCCTCGTCGTACTGGCGTCGGGCGGCTGCTCGAGCGACCCGCAGGAGCAGTACTGCGCCACGCTGTCCGACCAGCAGCAGACGCTGCGGCAGCTCTCCGCCGGCGCCGACGACCCCGGCCGCGGCGACCTGGCCCGGTTCATCGACGTGTTCGAGACGCTGCGGGACGCCGCGCCCGACGACGTGGTCGACGAGTGGGACACCTACGTCACCGCCTGGCAGGCGCTGGAGTCCGCGCTCGCCGACGCCGGGGCCGACGAGAGCATGTTCACCGACGGCCAGCGGCCCGAGGGCATGAGCCGGCGCGACTACCGCCGTATCTCGGCGGCCGCGGCGGACCTGCGCTCCACCCGCGTGGTCGCTGCCGGCGCCGGGATCGAGCAGCAGGCGCTCGACGTGTGCAAGATCGACCTGGCCGGCTCCGGGCTGAGCCCGTGACCGACGTCGCACCGAGACCCTCCCGCGTTGCAGGTCGAGCAGTCCGGTGGCTAGATTGCGACCTGTCCCACCCACCCTTCGACTCCACTACCCAGACGAGGTCCTCATCGTGGCTTTGCCGGAGCTCACACCCGAGCAGCGACAGGCGAAACTGGAGAATGC
>JBQCEF010000410.1:0-14806 GCA_051960495.1 Nocardioides sp.
CCACATGTGGACGAGTCACCACAACGAAATGACCGAGCGCCGGGCGCTGTTCACGGGCGTTTGTTCGCCCACCGTGGTCTCCCGCCCCGCGTCGCCCCCCCGGCTCGTGCGGCCCGGCAGCCCCTCAGCGGGGCTCGTCCGGTTGGGGAAGGCCCTGGAACCACGCAAGCGTCTCCGCCGAGAGTCCGCAGCACGGGCAGTCCTGTCCCGCCTCGACTGCGTCGGTGACCTCGCTGCCCTCACACCCGCAGCCGGGGCACTGCGGCGGGCGGCGCCCGCCCGGCGCTGCCCGCGGCGCCGCGAGGTCCCGCTCGCGCCGGCTCAGGGCTTCGTCTCGGCGGTCGGCACGCGCGTCGCGCTGGTCGGCTCGCTCGTCGCGGAAGTCGGCGCCCATCGCGCGGAGCTCGGCGCGCTCGTCGCGCTCGTCGGCCTGTTTCTCGCGGTGGTTGGCGCGCTGGTCGCGCTCGTCGGCCTGTTGCTCGCGGTGGTTGGCGCGCTGGTCACGGTGGTTGGCGCGCTGGTCGCGCTCGTCGGCGCGCTGGTCGCGCTCGTCGGCGCGCCGGTCGCGCTCGTCGGCCTGTTGCTCGCGGTGGGCGGCGCGCTGGTCACGACCGCCGGCGTCACGCCTGCTGACCATGGTGACAAGGATGCCCGAGACGCCGGGCAACTCCCAAGGGCGATCGACCTGAAATTGCGCGCGGGAGCCGGCTGTCCGCCCATGGACCGTGATGAGGGGACATGTCCGTCACGACGGGTGCGCCGGTGGACCGGGTCTGGGGCGTTCGGGTGGAAAGTCGGAAAATATTTAACCTTCGGTTCGCCCCCGGGCGTCCCTTTCGCCGGGAACCTCCCCGGCTCTTTACCCGACTGACGATGAGTCTGCCGGGCGTTCGGCAGGACCATGAGGCATGAACCTTCTGCAGTTCCACCGAATGCGGACGGCGGTGCAGGACAACGCGTTCCCGGGCAAGGAAGAAGAGCTGACGACCGTCGAGCACGCCCTCCGCGAGCGCCTCATGGCCAGCGGCATCTTCGAGGAGGTCGAGGTCGAGCACACCGACGACCCGGACCACCTCGTGATCGCGCTGTGCAAGTTCCTTCCCTACTTCACCGAGGCCGACGTCGCGCGGCACCTCGAGCGGATCTGGGCCGACCGGGTCAGCTATCCGTTCTGGGAGGCCCATGCCCTCCACGTCGAGGACGAGCACGTCGAGTTCGAGGCCGCGTCACGCCACAGCAGCGGCGGCCACTACGTGACCGTCCACCTCGTGGCGCAGAAGGCACGGATCCCGGCCCAGCGGGCCGCGTCGGACTGACCCGGGTCGCTCCCTCCCACGCGGCCCGGGCCCCGTGCCCGGCTAGGCTCCCCGCGTGCCCACACCCGCGGAGTCGCCTGCACGTCGTACCGAGTTCGACAAGGGCGTGCAGGTCAAGCCCACACCCGGCGTGCCGGAGTCCTACGACGCCGAGCTCGGCACCGGCTGGCAGATCGGCGCCGGTGTGAACGGCGGGATGCTGCTCGCGACGATGGGCAGTGCCCTGCGCGCCGCCTTCGCCGAAGACGCGCACCCGGACCCGGTGGCGATCAGCGCCTACTACCTCTCCGCGTCGCGGCCCGGGCCCGCCACGCTGCGCACCCAGGTGCTGCGCCGCGGTCGCAGCATGACCACCGGCGAGGTCTCGCTGGTCCAGCAGCAGGACGGTGCCGAGGTCGAGCGGGTCCGGGCGCTGGCGACGTACGGCGACCTCGGTGACCTCCCCGACGACGTCCGGACCACCGCCACCCCGCCGGACATGCCGCCGCCCGAGCAGTGCGTGTCCTCGTCGATGGCGCCGCCGGACTTCATGGAGCAGGCCAGCCTGCTCGAGCGGCTCGACCTGCGGCTCGACCCGGCCTGCGTCGGGTGGGCGGTCGGCGAGCCGTCCGGGCGCGGGGTGCTGCAGGGGTGGCTGCGGCTGGCCGACGGCCGCGAGCCCGATCCGCTGATGCTGCTGCTCGCCGTCGACGCGTTGCCGCCGGTCACGTTCGACCTCGGCATGCTCGGCTGGACCCCGACGCTCGAGCTGTCGGTGCACCTGCGGGCGCGGCCGGCGCCGGGGTGGCTGGCGGTGACGCACCGCACCCGCAACTACGCCGGCGGCCTGCTCGAGGAGGATGCCGAGGTCTGGGACTCGGCGGGCCGGCTGGTCGCGCAGTCGCGCCAGCTCGCCCGGGCGCCGCGGTAGGGCGTCAGCCGAAGTAGCGGCGGTCCATCGCGAAGACGTAGCGGCGGCCCGGGTACTCCGAGAGCGACCAGAGCTCGTCGGTCGAGCGCCAGTAGCAGAGGTCCTCGACGCCCACCGGCACGGCGAACCGGTGCCGCCGCAGGGCGCCCGGCGTGCCGGACCACACGCTCCCGAGCCGGTAGCGGCCGGCGCTCGTGGTGAGGTACCAGCGCCCGCCCACGACCGTCGCCCCCTGGGTGTGCCCGACGCCGCGCTCGTCGAGCAGCAGCGGCCGGGTCGTGCCGTCGTCGTCGCCGCGGAGCAGCCCGCTGCCCGGGTCGATCTCGTAGCGGGCCAGGCGCGTGGTCATCGACCCGGTGCCGTACTCCCCGGCGACCAGCTCGGGCGGGGAGGCGCTCCGGTCCAGCGAGACGAACGAGTAACGCAGCCGCTCGTGGCCGTCCGCCGTCACCGCGTCGTAGCCGAAGCGCAGCGGGAGCAGGTAGTGGTAGCCGAAGCCGTGCACGGTGTCGTCGTCGATGCCGAGCTTGTCCGGGTCGCCGCCGGACGGCACCCGCACGATGTCGTCGAGCCGGAACGACGCCAGCCCGCGGGCGGTGCCGGCGACGTGCACGTGCTCGCCGTGCCAGACGATCCCGCCGGCGTGCAGCCTGACCGGCCGCAGGTCGACACGGCCGTCCCGGTCGAGGTGCGGCTCCACGAGGAGCACGTGCCGGTAGCGCAGCGTCGTACGGTCCGTGACGTCGACGAAGCTGAGCCGCGCGCCCTTCGAGAAGCCGCCGACGTCCTTGGAGTAGGCGCTCGTGACCACGACCCGTCGGCCGTCGATGTCCTCGGTGTCCTCGGTGTCCGTCGCGTCGCCCGACCCCGAGATGCCCTGCGGCCACCAGCGGCGGCTGCGCTGGTCCTCGTCGTCCCAGCGGAACCCCCACGACACCGCGAGGCCCGGCACCCGGGAGACGTGGGCGGTGCGGTTGAGGTCGTCGAGCACGCCGGCCAGGCCGACCCGGCCGCCGAGCCGGTCCGCGAGGGCGTCGACCTCCGCGGCGCGGTCGGCCGTGCGGACGAGGTGCACGCCGCTGTCGGGGGAGGGAGCCATGCGGGCAATCCTCCCCGATCCGCGTGCTCCGACCACCGTGGGATCATGACGCCGTGCCGAGCCCCGAGGTCCTCGTGATGGGCGCCGCGATCATCCACCGCGGCCGGGTCCTGGCTGCCCGCCGGACCACGCCGGAGAGCGCGCGTGGGCTGTGGGAGTTCCCCGGCGGCAAGGTGGAGCCGGGGGAGGACCCCGAGGACGCGATCGTGCGCGAGGTCGCCGAGGAGCTCGCCTGCCGCATCCGCGTCGTCGGGCACCTGCGCGGCGAGGAGCACATCAAGGACGGCTACGCGCTGCGCGTCGCGGTCGCGGACCTCGTCGAGGGCGAGCCGATCCCGCACGAGCACGACGCGGTGCGATGGCTGGCCGCCGGGGAGCTCGATGACGTCACCTGGCTCGACCCCGACGTGCCGTTCCTGCCCGAGCTCCGCGAGCGCCTGGAGCCGGCGCGATGAGGGTGGTCTTCCACGAGGAGGACGACGCGGTCGCGGTCGTGGCACGGCTGCGGGCCGACGGGTTCGAGGCGCAGGCGGCCCGCGAACGGTTCGCCGGCGAGGACGACGACGAGGACCACCCGTGGGCGGTCGTCTCCGACGCGCCCGAGTTCATGCTCGAGGTGCTCGCCGAGGAGTACGACGGGTGGGTGGACCACGACGAGCCGGCGCCGCCGAGCGCTCCGGCCGCCCCGCTCGACCTCCCGAGCGCCCCACGCCGGATCAAGGGCCACTTCGTCGACGGGGCCGACTAGGCTCGGCGGCATGGATCAGAGCCTGCTGCTGGTGCACGCGCACCCCGACGACGAGAGCATCAACAACGGCGCCACGATGGCGAAGTACGTCGCGCGCGGCACCCGCGTCACCCTCGTCACCTGCACGCTCGGCGAGGAGGGAGAGGTGCTCGTCCGCGAGCTCGCCCACCTGGCCTCCGACAAGGAGGACGGCCTCGGCGCGCACCGGATCACCGAGCTGGCCAACGCGATGCGCGAGCTGGGCGTCACCGACCACCGGTTCCTCGGCGGGGCGGGCCGCTACCGCGACAGCGGCATGGTCTGGCACGAGGACGGCCACGCCGTCGCCGGCGAGGACGTCAAGGAGGGGACGTTCTGGCGCGCGGACCTCACCGAGGCCGCCGACCACCTGGTCGAGGTGATCCGCGAGGTCAAGCCGCAGGTGCTCGTCACCTACGACCAGTTCGGCAACTACGGGCACCCCGACCACATCCAGGCGCATCGGGTCGCGATGTACGCCGCGATGCTCGCCGCCGTGCCGTCCTACCGGCTCGAGCTCGGCGAGCCCTGGGACATCGCGAAGATCTACTGGGTCGCGATGTCGGAGTCGCGGATGCGCGAGGGGCTGCGCCGGCTGCGCGAGTCCGGAGACAACACGACGTTCGAGGGGATGGATCCCGACGGGCCGCTGCCGCCGTTCATCACTCCCGACGACCTGATCTCGTGCTCGGTCGACGCCAGCGAGTTCGCCGACGCGAAGATGCGGGCGATGAAGGCGCACGCCACGCAGATCGAGGTCGACGGCCCGTTCTTCGCGCTGTCGAACAACCTCGGAAACTGGATCTGGGGGACGGAGTCCTACCGGATCGCGAAGGGGACGCCCGGCCCGGCCAACGCTGCCGGCCACGAGGAGGACCTGTTCGCGGGGCTGTGAGCCACCTCGCCGGCGCGCTCGTGGGTGTGCTGTGCGGGCTCGCCGCGCTGGCCGTGCACCGGGCCGGCCTGGCCTGGCTCGTGCTCGCGGTGGTGGTCTCGGTGGCGGTGCCGGTGCTGCTGCGCGGCACGAACGTCCCGCGCGCGGCTGCGTCGTACTGCCTGGGGTGGCTCGTCGTGTTCGGCATCGCGGTCGCGGGGCGGCGGGAGGGCGACTACGTCCTCGCCGGGGACCTGGCCGGCTACACGCTGATGGGGACGGCGTTCGTGCTGGTGGCGCTCGGCGTCTCCGCGCTCCCGGATCGGCGCCCCCGCCGCACCTAGGATTGCCGCGTGACCGACGAGCCGTACAAGTACCGCACCAGCGACCGCCGAGTCATCCCGTGGCTGCTGTTCGGCCTCGTCGTGCTGTTCGGCGGCCTGTACGTCGCGGGCTACCTCGCCACCAGCGACCGCGTGCCGCGCGGTACGACGGTCAGCGGGGTCGAGATCGGCGGGCTCAAGCCGGCCTCGGCGGAGGTCAAGCTCGCCGCCGAGATCGACGAGCAGCGCAAGACCCCGATCGTCGTGACCGCGCTCGACGGCCGGGACCGGATCGTCCCGGCCAGGGCCGGCCTCGACGTCGACGTCCGGGCGTCGGTGGAGCAGGCCGGCGGCGGCCGCTCGTGGGCCCCGGACCGGATCTGGGCCTCGCTCACCGGCGGCGACGACTTCCCCGCCGTCACCGCCGTGGACCGGTCGGCGCTGCGCGAGGCGGTCGACGCGTTCGCCGAGCAGGTCGACCGGCCGGCGCGTGAGGGAGCGGTCCGGTTCGAGGACTCGATGGCGGTGCCGCGGCTGCCCCGCGACGGCGAGGTGGTGGACCGGGCGGCCGCCGTCGACGCGCTGGCGGAGGCCTACCTCGCCGGGGGCGGGCCGGTGGCGCTGCCGACGACCGTGCAGAAGCCGGTGATCACCGCCGACGAGGTCAGCCGCGCGATGGACGAGTTCGCCAACCCGGCGGTGTCCGGCCCGGTGACGATCGAGCTCGCCGACGAGCGGATCGTGCTGCGGCCCGAGGACTTCGTGCCAGCGCTGTCGATGAGGGCCGAGGACGGCAGGCTCGTGCCGCACCTGAACGAGAAGAAGCTCCTGGCGGGGATCGAGCCGCGCATGGACACGGTCGCGCTCGCGCCGAAGGACGCCACCGTGCGGATCAAGGGCGGCGTAGACGGCCGGCCCGTCGTCGTACCGGCCAAGACCGGCGTGACCTTCGACGACCGCGAGGTGACCGACGCGTTCCTCGACGTCGTCGTGCAGCACGACCAGGGCCGCACGCTGCGGGTGGCGGCGAAGAAGGACGAGCCGGAGTTCACCACGGAGGACGCCGAGGCGCTGCAGATCAAGGAGCAGGTCTCGGAGTTCACGACGTACTTCCCGCACGCGGACTACCGCAACGTCAACCTCGGCCGCGCCGCCGAGCTGGTCGACGGCACCGTGCTCAAGCCGGGCGACGTGTTCAGCCTCAACGGGATCGTCGGCGAGCGCACCGCCGAGAACGGCTTCACCAAGGGCTTCATCATCAGCGACGGCGTCTACGCCGAGGACTTCGGCGGCGGGGTCTCGCAGGTCGCCACGACGACGTTCAACGCGATGTTCTTCGCCGGGCTGAAGGACATCGAGCACAAGCCCCACTCGTTCTACATCGACCGCTACCCGGTCGGCCGGGAGGCGACGGTGGCGTGGCCGACGGTCGACCTGAAGTTCAAGAACGACACCCCGTACGGCGTGCTGGTGCAGGCGTGGATCGACCCGAGCACCCCGTCGAGCTCCGGGGCGATGCACGTGCGGATGTGGTCGACGAAGATGTGGCGCATCACCGCGGGCCAGTCCGAGCGCTACAACATCACCAGCGAGGAGACCCGGCACCTCAGCGGGGACGACTGCTACCCGCACGAGGGGTACGGCGGCTTCGACATCGACGTCTACCGCAACTTCTACAAGCTCGGGTCGAAGAAGCTCGACCACCGGGAGACCTTCCACACCACCTACACGCCCTCGGACACGGTGGTCTGCGACGGCTGACCCCGGCCGTCCCCCTGATTACCAGGGGATGTCGGCAAACTGTTGCTTCCCCCGGAATGCATTCGTGGGGAAGTGACAGAACGCCTGCATACCCTGGTGTTCGGTAGCCGGCTCGGTCAGCTGACGACGCGGACCCGGACCCGGGGGTCGGCCCCGAGGTCGAAGCGGCGCAGCCAGGCGTCGTACAGCTCCCTGAGGTCGCGCGGCCGCAGCTTGATGCAGCCCCAGGAGCGGTAGTCGTCGATCTTCGGGTACTCCCACCGGCACACCTGGTCGCCGGGCCGGTCCGGGCACTGCGAGTTGCGGTCGCCCTGCTCGGTGTGGATGAACAGGTCGGTCCGCAGCGTTCCGTTCGCACAGCGCTTCGCGCCGAGGAAGATCGCGCGCCCCTTGATCAGGCTGCCGTGGTAGTTCGCGTGCAGCCGCGGCGCGTAGTACCCGTTGGGCAGCCAGCCGTCGTTGCGGCGGCACGCGTTCGTCGAGTGCCGGGTGAAGCCGGACCCCGCGCGCCAGGATCGGTGCTCGAGCAGGGTGCGGCCGCCGTCCTGGACGCGGAAGACCCGCCAGTGCAGCCGGGAGCGCTGCGGGTTTCGCTGGGACTTGTCGAAGGTGATGACCGCGCGCAAGGCGGGCGCGGTGGTGGTGCGGGCGGTTGCGCCGGTGGTGGCCGATGCCGTCGGGGTCGCTGCCGCGGGCGCCAGCGCGGCGACGGGCGCGGCGAGCAGGAGCGTGAGGGCGGCCGGCAGGACGCGGCGAAGTGGCATGGACCGAACGCTAGCGGGGTGGCGGCGAGGTGTGCGACGAACGGACCCCTCGGGAGCCGCTTTCGCCGTCCGTTCGTCGTACAGCGTGTCCGGTGGCGGGCCTGTGGACGGCCGTTCGCGGTCGGGGAGCATCGGCGCGATGCTCACGGGGTGCACGCCGAACGCTTCTGGTCAGCTCGCTGCGAACCTCCCGCCGGGCTGGTGATGCCCGTGCCGGTCGATCCCGCGGGCCGGTGTGGCCCCACGAAGGCCCAGGCGGCCGGCGGAGGCTGGCGCCGTACGTCGAAGGGGCTTCACGTCCCCTCGCACGTCGACGGCTCCGTCCCGGAGCAGCGCGTGGTGGAGCAGGCTGCGAGGCTTCCCGCCTGGGGAGCCGTGACGGGCTGGGGCGCCCTGCGGCTGCACGGCGCGCGCTACTCCGACGGCCTCGCACGCGACGGCGCGACCCGCCAGCCGGTGGCCGTCGTGGTGAGCGCCGGCGGGCCACGCTCCGAGCCGGGAGTGCTGGCTGTGTCCCGCGAGCCGCTGTCCCGGCGCGAGGTGGTCCTGCGGTGCGGCGTGCCCGTGACGGATGCCCGGCGTGCCCTGTTCGACCAGATGCGCCGGGCGGAGAGCTGGCGGGAGGCGACCGTGGACATGGACATGGCTGCGGCGGCGGGCCTCGTCTCGATCCAGCAGATGACCGAGTACCTGGAGGCCCACAGCTCCTGGCGGAGGTCCGGGCTGGTGGGTCCGGCGCTGCGCCATGCCGACGAGCGCAGCCGTTCACCCAACGAGGTGCGCACCCGCCTGGTCTGGGAGGTCGACGCCGGCCTGCCGCGGCCCCTGACCAACTGCGAGGTCTTCACGCTCGCGGGCAGGCTGGTGGCGGTGGTCGACCTGTTCGATCCCGTGGCGGGCGTGGTCGGGGAGTACGACGGCGCCAACCACCTGCGCACCCGGAGACGCAGCCGTGACATCAACCGCGAGGCGGCGCTGCGGGACCTCGGGCTGGAGTACTTCGCGGTGGTCCGCCCCGACCTCGCGGATCCAGCCGGACTGGCCGCCCGGATGCAGGCCACCCGGGCGCGCGCGGCGTTCGCGCCCCCTGCCGAGCGGCGCTGGACCATCGTGCCGCCGCCGGGTTGGCCTCGTGAGGAGTCGCTCGACGAGCGGTTGTTCCAGCTCGAGATGGCCCGGCAGCTGCAGCAGGACGTGGCTGCCGAGCGCGGGTTCTGAGCAGTCCGGTGTCCGGGTGGCCCCCAGGAGACGAGGTGTGCGACGAACGGACCGTTCGGGAGCCGGTTCGGCCGTCCGTTCGTCGTACAGCTGCTCAGGCCGGGGCGCGCAGGTAGCGGTAGGTGTGGTGGGTGACGAACCCGAGCCGCTCGTAGAGCGCGAGCGCGGGGCCGTTGTCGCCGCGGGTCTGGAGGTACGCCGTGCGCGCGCCTCGCTCGGCGGACCAGCCGACGAGCCCACCCAGCACGGTCAGGGCGAGCCCGTGGCGGCGGTGCTCGGGGGACACCCACACGTCGGTGATGCCGGCCCAGTCGTCGGCAAAGGAGACCCGGCCCTTGGCCACGATCGGGGCGGCCGGGGAGTCGGCGAGCGAGACCGACACGAACCCGACGTCGTCCGGGCCCTCGAGCACCGCCCGGGCCGCCTCCGCAGCGGCCTGGGCGCGGTCGTCATCGGCCAGCCACGCGTCCGACGCGGTCGCCGCCACGGTGAGGACGCGCCCGCTCGCCGGGTTGTCGCGGCGGCGCAAGGCTCGGGACAGCTGGGCGACGGACGCGATCTGGAAGTGCGTGTCGGCCTCGCCGGGGCGGGCGTCGACCCAGCCGGCGGCCACGAGCGCCGACTCCTCGTCCGACCCGACGACCACCTGCGCCCAGGGTGGCAGGCCCCGGGCGGCGTAGAACTCCTGGACCGAGGCGAGCGCCTGCTCGAGCAGCGCCCCCGGGTCGCCCACCGCCAGCACGGAGTTGGCCCGTGCGGAGAACCCGGAGGCCGCCCGCAGGACCCAGTCGCCGAGCGGCACGGACTCCACCGCGGGCCAGCCGGCGAGCGCCCGCCGCTCCGCCTCCGCAGCGCTGACCCGCAGTCGCACCGACGGGCGGGGCGGGACCGGCTTGCCCGAGACGATGTCGGCCAGGGCGATGCGGACCCGTTCGCCGGACTCGGCCTCCACGACGGTGTCCGTCGCGGACCAGGACAGCATCGTGCCGAGCAGGTCGGTCATCGCCGGCCCACCGGTCGGGCCGGACTCGCCGCGCACGAGCCGGCGTACGACCACCCGCTGCCCCACGCAGTGCGGCCCGAGCCCGGACACCGAAGGCCTCGGCGCGGCGGGCCCCGGCTGCGACGGCGGAGGAGGCACGGTCAACGGAAGGCGCACGCTTTCACTGGACGGACGGGGGTTCGGGGTGAGAGGGACGACCGAGATACTAGGCTGTACCCGCCGTCTCCGAGGCGCCGATCGTCCACGGTGGCAGGTGCTAGAGACAGCAGCCGAGGACCGCAACGAGGAGGAACAAGGTGACGTACGTCATCGCACAGCCCTGTGTCGACGTGAAGGACCGGGCCTGTGTCGACGAGTGCCCGGTGGACTGCATCTACGAGGGCCAGCGGATGCTCTACATCCACCCCGACGAGTGCGTCGACTGCGGTGCCTGCGAGCCGGTCTGCCCCGTGGAGGCGATCTTCTACGAGGACGACACCCCCGAGCAGTGGAAGGACTACTACACCGCCAACGTCGACTTCTTCGACGACCTGGGCTCGCCCGGCGGTGCCGCGAAGCTCGGCGTGATCGACAAGGACCACCCGATGATCGCCGCGCTCCCGCCGCAGAACCAGGAGTGAGCGCACCCGACGTTCCCGCGCCGCCCGTCCCCACGCCCGGGGGCGGGCGGCGTGGTGCTTTCGGGACCGTGTCGGCCTCGCTGCCGGACTTCCCCTGGGACCATCTGGTGCCGTACGGCGACCGCGCCCGGGCCCATCCGGACGGGATCGTCGACCTCTCGGTCGGCACGCCGGTCGACCCGACCCCTGAAGTCGTGCAGCAGGCGCTCGAGGCCGCCGCGGACTCGCCCGGGTACCCGACCACGATCGGGCGACCGGAGTCGCGCCGGGCCGCGCTCGACTGGCTCGAGCGGCGCTTCGGCGTGACGGGCCTGGGGATCGACGCGGTGCTCCCGGTGATCGGCTCCAAGGAGCTGATCGCCTCGATGCCGACCCATCTGGGCATCGGTGCCGGCGACCTCGTGGTGATCCCGGAGCTCGCCTACCCCACCTACGAGGTGGGGGCCCGGCTGGCCGGCCCACGGGCGATGGCGACCGACGCGCTGACCCGGGTCGGCCCCGAGCGGGTGAGCCTGGTCTGGCTGAACTCGCCGTCGAACCCGACCGGGCGGGTGCTGCCCGTCGACCACCTGCGCAAGGTCGTGTCCTGGTGCCGCGAGCGCGGCGCGCTGCTGGTGTCCGACGAGTGCTACCTCGAGTGCGCCTGGTCCGACGACGAGGCGTTGCGGCCGGTCAGCGTGCTGCACCCCGACGTCTGCGACGGGGACCCGACGGGCATCGTCACCGTGCACTCGCTGTCGAAGCGGTCCAACCTGGCCGGCTACCGGATCGGCTTCGCCGTCGGTGACCCGGCCGTGGTCGGCGAGCTGCTCGCCGTCCGCAAGAACCTGGGGCTGCAGCTGCCGGGGCCGCAGCAGCTCGCCATGCAGGTCGCGCTCGAGGACGATGAGCACGTCGAGGAGCAGCACGCCCGCTACGCGCGGCGTCGTACCGCCCTGGTCGACGCCCTCGTGGGCGCCGGCTTCCGCATCGACCACTCCGAGGCGTCGCTCTACCTGTGGGCCACCCGCGACGAGCCGTGCTGGGACACCGTCGCGTGGTTCGCGGACCGCGGGATCCTCGTGGCGCCGGGAGAGTTCTACGGTCGCGCCGGGGCGCAGCACGTGCGGGTGGCGTTCACGGCCACCGACGAGCGGGTCGCCGCGGCGGTCGACCGGCTGCGCGGCTGAGCCGGCGGGGTTCTCACTCGTAGGGAAAGCGCGGGCCCGGCATCGGGTGCGCGCCCGCGGGCAGCGGCGTGCGGCCCGGGGCGGCGGTGAAGATGCGTACGGCGGAGACGGACTCCATCCGCACCACCGCGTGCTCCATCTCGTCGGAGTGCAGCACCACGCCGTGGGCGTCGGCGGCCCCCCCGTGACCGGTCATCCACACGCCCACGACGAGGAACTGCAACGGCACGTAGTTGTCGTGGGCACGGTTCAGCGCCGTTGCGATCGTATAGATCGTCGAGTCGCTCATGCGGTGCCGCCCCCACTACGTTGTCGAGTCCCCACCCGCACCGGAAGCCCCCTCCCGGTGTTTCGAGGCTAGGGGGATTTACGTCCAATGGGAAGGATGGCCCGCCGGGATGGTCCGTTCGGTTGGCCGAGCTGACCGAACGGACGATAGGGACAAATCGGGCGTATCAGCTGCCCTCGGTGACGTCGACGTGCACGTGGTCGCGGTGCTCGAGCACCACCCGGCTGCCCGGCCGGTCGCCCGGGTCGTAGTCGCGCCAGCCCTTCTCCGAGGCCGCCCCGGCGGTCCAGATCCGGTCGTCGAAGATCACGTGCTCGACGTGCAGCCGGTCGGCCTGGGCGACGAGGTACTGCGCGATGGCCCAGCCCTTGCGCTTGTTGTCGGGGTTGACCGGCCGGACGAAGATGTCGATGGCGCGGCCGTCGTAGTGCGCCGACTCCTTCATGTGCCCGCTGTCGACGCCGCCGGGGGCGAAGCCGCCCAGGGCCTGGTCGCCGAAGGCGCGCTCGACGTCGCGGCGGACCTTCTCGGCGCGACGGGTCAGCCCCGAATCCAGCATCTTCTGGGGCTTGCCCTGCTCGGGCCGGGCCACGCATGAGAACGCCCCGCCCGCGCTGTAGCCGGTCAGCGCCGACGCGAGCGCGCGGCCGTCCTCGGCGTGGTCCTCGTAGGCCTCGGGGAAGCCCGACCGCTGCACCTGCTGGGCGGCCTCGGTGATGCGCATGTCCCGGTAGCCGTCGACCTTCTCCAGCTCGTCGTAGAAGCGGTTGGCGGCGTAGTAGGGGTTCTGGATCTGCTCGGCGGTGCCCCAGCCCTGCGATGGCCGCTGCTGGAACAGCCCGAGCGAGTCGCGGTCCCCGTGGCCGAGGTTGCGGATCTTGCTCTCCTGGTAGGCCGTGGCGAGCGCGATCGAGACCGCGCGCGCCGGCAGGCCGCGTCGTACGCCGACCGCGGCGATGATCGCGGCGTTCTCGGCCTGCTCGGTGTCCAGGTGGACGGTCACGTCGCCGACCTCGGCGGTGCAGCCCTCCGGGTCCGGGAGCGGCCCGACCCCGCGCAGCATCAGCACGCCGACCCCGGCGACGACGGCGACGACCAGGACGAGAACGCCGGCCGCGCGTCGGAGCGGTCTAGTTCGCATGCAGGTCCGTGTTGAGCTCGATGCCCTGGCCCTTCCAGGGGGTCGCCTCCATGACGCCGGTGGTGGAGTTGCGGCGGAACAGCAGGTTGCTGCCGCCGGAGAGCTGGCCGGCCTTGATGACCTTGGGCTTGGAGTCCATGTCCAGCACGGTCACCTTGGTGCCCGCGGTGACGTAGCACCCGGCCTCCACGACGCAGTCGTCACCGAGGGAGATGCCGATGCCGCTGTTGGCGCCGAGCAGGCAGCGCTCGCCCACCGAGATGACCTCCTTGCCGCCGCCGGACAGCGTGCCCATGATCGAGGCGCCGCCGCCGATGTCCGAGCCGTCGCCCACGAGCACGCCCGCGCTGATCCGGCCCTCCACCATCGAGGACCCGAGAGTGCCCGCGTTGAAGTTCACGAAACCCTCGTGCATGACGGTGGTGCCCTCGGCGAGATAGGCGCCGAGACGGACCCGGTCGGCGTCGGCGATCCGGACGCCTGCGGGGATGACGTAGTCGGTCATCCGCGGGAACTTGTCCACGCCGTAGACGCTCACGTGGCCCAGCTCCCGGCGCAGCCGCATCCTGGTGAGCTCGAAGCCGTCGACCGCGCACGGCCCGGCGCTCGTCCAGACCACGTTGGTGAGCAGGCCGAACACGCCGTCCATGTTGATCGTGTGCGGCCGGACCAGCCGGTGGCTGAGCAGGTGCAGGCGCAGCCACACGTCGTGGGTGTCCGCAGGCGCCGCCTGGAGGTCGTCGATGCGGATGAGCACGACCGTACGACGCACGCCGCGCACCTCGTCGACGCCCTCGAGCGCGGTCAGCTCGGCGGGCGCCTCCGCGTCCGCGGGCGGCGTGCCGAGGGCCGGGGCCGGGTACCACGTGTCGAGCACGCGACCTCCGGCCGGAGCCTCGCCCTCGGTGCCTGCGAAGGTGGCCAGGCCGAAGGCCCAGGCAGCGGCCGGGCGGTCCGTCTCGGGGGTGGTCGCGGCCTGGTGGGCGGAGGTCTGCTCGGTGTCGGTCACCTGTGCAACGCTACCCAAACCTGACGAACCCGAGCGGCTCGGCTGCTCGCCCACCGAGAGGGGACCCATGACCGACGCGCCCACCGGACACGCCCGCTGGATGGAGCTGTGCATGGACACCGCCTCGGACGGTCCGCGGCTCGGTGAGTTCTGGGCGGCCGTGATCGGCGGGGAGCACCGGACGTCGGCCGACGACCCGGCCGGCGACGTAGTGGTCCCCGAGCTCGAGGGCGGCGGGATCGCGATGTGCCCGGTGCCGGAGGCGCGGACCGTCAAGAACCGGGTCCACCTCGACGTATACGCCGCCTCGATCGCCGACCTGGAGGCGCTCGGCGCCACCGTGCTGATCCCGGCCGAGGAGTCGGGGCTGCGCTGGACCGTGATGGCCGACCCGGAGGGCGGGGAGTTCTGCGCGTTCCTGCGCGACCCGGCGCAGCTGCCGTCGTACCGCCTGCACGGGGTCGTCGTCGACTGCGCCGACCCGGGTGCCGTGGCGCGATGGTGGGGCGAGCGGTTCGGCATCACGCCGGTGCACCACGAGGAG
>JBQCEF010000411.1:0-13466 GCA_051960495.1 Nocardioides sp.
ACCGCAACAGAAATCGAGAGGGTCACCGAGAGAATTGACGAATGCGTTGTCATGGTCGACGTGGTGGCGATGTCCGTGCCTGCGTACGACCAGGCCCTCCTCCTGCAGTTGGCCGACGCGGGAAAAGTCAGCGTCGTCAGCGCCGACCCGGAGTCGCTGACCCAGGTCTTCTCCGCCGAGGCCGACACGCTGGCCCGGCAGGTCCTGATCACAGCGACGCTGCCAGAGGACAACGGCGTCACGGAGGGCACTCTGGCGGTGTCTGTCGACGCCGACGGTGAGGCTTACACCGACACCGCGTTCGTCACTGTCTCCGCACCCGCCGGCGAGAAGCCCAAGGTCAACAGGACCAAGCTCGTTCCGGTCCAGCAGACCGGGCTGCAGATCACCAAGAACCAGATGCTCATCGGCATTGGCGCGGCCGGCCTCGGACTGCTCGTGCTGCTGCTCGCTGTGATGGGGGTGTTCGGCGGCGGCAAGGACACCACGGTCGAGGACCGCATCTCGGCCTACACCCGCAAGGGCGCGCGCAAGCTGGCCGCAAGTCGTGCCCAGGCAGAGCAACCGCAGCAAGGCATGACCGCCCAGGCCGTCGGGATCGCCGAGAAGGCGCTGGAGGGTCGCGAGGGCCTCGCCACCGCGCTGGGAGTGAAGCTCGAAGCCGCCGGCATGTCGATCAAACCGGCTGAGTGGCTGCTCACCCATGCGGCCATCGCGTTCATGGCCGGCTTGGTCTCGCTCCTGATCAGCTCCGGCAGCATCCTGTTCGCGCTCGTCGGGCTCTTCTTCGGCCTGCTGCTCCCCTGGGCCTACCTGTCCTTCAAGCGCAGCCGTCGAGTGAAGGCGTTTAAGTACAGCCTCGCCGACACGCTCCAGCTGATGGCGGGCAGCCTCTCGGCCGGTCTCTCACTGGCCCAGTCGGTCGACACGGTTGTCCGCGAGGGTCAGGACCCGATCGCCGGGGAGTTCCGCCGCGCGCTCGTCGAGGCCCGTCTGGGCGTCGAGATCGAGGACGCGATGGACGGCGTCGCCAAGCGCATGGAGAGCGTCGACTTCGAATGGGTTGTCATGGCGATCCGCATCCAGCGCGAGGTCGGCGGCAACCTGTCCGAGCTGCTCACGAACGTTGCTGCAACGATCCGCGAGCGCGAGTACCTCGAGCGCCAGGTGCAGGCGCTCTCGGCGGAGGGCCGGCTATCGGTGTGGATCCTTGGCGGCCTGCCGCCCGGCTTCATGGCCTACTTGTTGGTGGCGAACCGCAGCTACCTCGAGCCGCTGATCAGCACGACTCTCGGCTACGTCCTCTTGGGCGTGATGGCTGTCCTGCTGACCGCCGGAATCCTCTGGATGAAGAAGCTCGTCAAGGTGGACGTCTGACATGACCGCAACTGTGATCCTGATCGTCGGCATCGTCGGCATCTTCGCCGCGATCATGCTGTCGCTGACAGCCGTCGGAGTCTTCGACAACGAGGCTCGGGGCGTCGGCAAGTCGCTCTCGATGCTCGAAGCCTTCTCCGCGGCGCCGCCGGAGCTGCGCAAGGAGCTCGACCCGTCGTTCAACGACCGGGTCCTCGCTCCCCTGCTCGACCGGACGCTCAGCATCGGCAAGAAGATGACCCCGGCCGACCACGGCGAGCGGATCCGCAACCGCCTAGAGGTTGCCGGCAACCCGCCGGGCTGGACCGTCGACCGCGTCACATCAATGAAGTTCATTGGCTTCGCTGGAGCCTTGGTGCTGAGCCTGATCGTTTCGACGCTGTTCGGCTTCGGTTTCGCTCCGATGCTCGCGTTCTGCGTGATCGCCGCAGTTATCGGTTACATGGCGCCGAACATGTACCTCTACCAGGTGGGCTATAACCGCACCCAGCTGATGCAGAAGGCGATGCCGGACGCTCTGGACCTGCTCACCATCTCGGTCGAGTCCGGGCTCGGGTTCGACGCTGCGCTTTCCCACGTCGCGCGCAACACCGAGGGCCCGCTGGCCGAGGAGTTCGCGCGCGTGCTCCAGGAGATGCAGATCGGTCTTGGCCGCGGTGCCGCACTCCGGGCACTCGGTGAGCGTACGCATGTGCCTGAGCTCAAGGGCTTCGTCTCCGCGATGGTGCAGGCGGATGCGCTTGGTATCCCGATCGCCCAGGTGTTGCGTGTCCAGGCTCGCGAGATCCGGACCAAGCGACGCCAACGTGCTGAGGAGCAGGCCCAAAAGGTCGCCGTAAAGATCCTGGTGCCGCTGATTTTCTGCATCCTGCCCTGCCTGTTCATCGCGGTGCTCGGCCCTGCGGCCATCGGCATCTTCGAAGCCTTCTCGGGCACTTTGGGTTGAGCCCGTTCGAGCGGATGAGCAACGCTGCGCGCGTCTTCTGCGTTGCAGCGGTCCTCGGGCTCAGCCTCGCCCTCCTGGATCCGGTCGCGCTCCAGGGAACGGTGATCCTGGCTGCGGTCGCAGCCACCGCCATCGCCGCGGACGTGTCCTCGCGGCTGCCACAAAGCTGGATCGTCGGCGCTGAGGCAGCTCTCGCTGCGCTGGTCGTGGGGATGGCGCTGCCCCAAGGTGTTCTGCTCCTCCCCTATCTCGTGGTCCCTTCGCTCATTGCCGGCACTGCGCTGGGCACTTGGCGCGTCCTTACCACGGTGGCCATCGAGGTTCTGGCTCTTGCCTTGGTCGTGGTCGCCTCCGGTCAGATCGGCAACGTCGAGACCCTGTCGGAGATCGTCGGGCCGTGGTTGCTGACCACCTTGGGGGTCGGGCTCATGGGCGCCCGGTTGCGGTCCATCCGTCGTGCCGGCGACCTCGACCCCGACTCGGCGTACGAGAACGCTCGAAGGTTGCTCAATCAGTTGCGCACGGTGGCCAGGCGACTGTCTTCGGGCCTGGACACGGTGGGCCTCTCCTCGCAGTTGCTGTCCGTGGTTCACCAGCACCTCGGAGACACGCACTCCGCTGTGTTCGTGCGGTCAGAGGGCGGCGTCCTCGCGCCCCTTGCGTATCGGGGTGCGCGGGCGCGCGAGGCGCTGCACCCAGATGGAATGCTCGTCGAGAGGTGCTGGGCCGAGATGGAGCCAGCCTCCGAGATCCAGGCATCGGGCCTCGCCAACCAGCGGTACCGCACCGTCCTGCCCCTGCGAGTCGGTAGCAGGATGCTGGGCATAGTCCTTCTCGACGCGACGGACCCGTCCCCGCAACGAACGCTTCACGAGCTGATGCGCGAGATCGACGAGCACGCGCTGCGACTCGATGCGGCGCTGACCTTCGATGAGATCCGCACGATCGCCACGATGCAGGAGCGCCACCGCCTCGCCCGGGAGATCCATGACGGCGTAGCCCAGGAGATCGCGTCGCTTGGTTACGTCGTCGACGACCTCACGGCCTCCGCCACGTCCGACTCGCAGCGTCGCAAGCTGAACAATCTGCGCGGCGAACTCACCCGGGTGGTCAGCGAGCTGAGGCTGTCGATCTTCGACCTGCGGTCGGAATTGTCGGCAGGGTTGGGCTCAGCGCTATCCGACTACGTGCGTGAGGTCGGCGCTCGCTCAGGCCTCACCGTGCACATGACGCTCGACGTCGCTCCGACACGGTTGAGGGGCGAGGTGGAGACCGAGTTGTTCCGCATCGCCCAGGAGGCCATCACCAATGCGCGCAAGCACTCGAGGGCCGAAAATCTCTGGATCGACTGTCGTATCCGTCCACCTGCCGCTCGCATCAGCATCCGCGACGACGGCGGCGGACTCGGCAAGGCGCGAGACGACTCCTACGGGATCAAGATCATGCGGGAGCGCGCGGACCGGATCGAGGCAGATCTCGAGATCGCCAGTGACGGCGGTGGCAAATCGCGCCCTGGGACGTGTGTGACGGTTACAGTGGGCCCGCAGGGCGCGGTGCTCGCGTGATCCGGCAAGGGGAAGGTTCATGATGGCCGAGGCGACGCACACCGTCGTGCTGGTGGACGACCACGACCTGATCCGCCAGGGTCTGGCACGCGCCTTCGAGCGCCACGACGACTTCTCCGTCGTCGGCGAGGCCGGCTCGGTCGCCGAAGGACTGCAACTGGTCGCCTCCGCCAAACCTGCCGTCGTAGTCACCGACGTGCGCCTCCCTGACGGCACCGGCCTCGACCTGGTCCGGGCACTTCGCAAGGACAGCCCGGACATGGGCATCGTGGTTCTGACGATGTACGCCGGCGACGAGCAGCTGTTCGAGGCGCTTGAGGCGGGAGCATCGGCCTTCGTGGCCAAGGACGCACCCTCCGACGACGTGGTCGCGGCCGCACGTCATGCGACGGTCTCTCCACGCTCGTTCACGGCCGCCAACCTCGCCGACGCGATGCGTCGTCGCATGACTCCTTCCGGCCCTCAGCTGTCGCCGCGGGAGCATCAGGTGCTGCAACTGCTGGCCGACGGGCTTGGCGTTGCGGCGATCGCCCGGCAGCTGTTCGTCAGCGAGTCGACGGCCAAGACCCACATCTCGAAGATCTACGAGAAGCTCGGGGCAGCGAACCGCGCCCAGGCGATCATGAACGCCATCCGGGCCAACCTGTTGACCGGCGACTCGAGCCGGTGATCGAGCAAGCACTCAAATAGTCCGATCGGACTATCAAGTCGGCATCGCCCTCCCCCAGCAGGTCAATTGATGGGGGCTGTTTGCCCGATTCACCCACGTCGATCGTGAGCGGATGCTTTAGTACCAGGTGGAGCAGAAAACCCCGTTCCGGCACCACCGACCGACACCTTTGGGAGACACAATGCTTAAGTTCATGCAGCGGCTGGTCCACCGCCGCGACAACGAGAAGGGCGCCTCCGCCGTGGAGTACGGCCTTCTCGTGGCGGCCATCGCCGCGATCATCGTCCTGATCGTCTTCGCCATCGGCAAGTTCGTGAAGGCCGGCTTCTCCACCACGTGCACCAGCATGTCGACAGAGATGACGTCCGTCTCTGCCAGCTGCACCGGCTGAGCCTAGGCACACAGAACGACCCGGGAGCGAGTAGCGACTCCCGGGTCGTTGTGCGTCGGATCGTCACCAAATAGTCCGCTTGTATTAGCGCATAGCCCGTTCGTGCATCCTGATTTGCCCGATTTTCCGATGCGCTAGACGACATCGACACGTCACGCTTAATACGCAGGGTTCACCGATGGACCCTCGGAGATCACACACCTTGGGAGAAACAATGCTTCGACTCATGCAGCGTCTGGTGAACCGCCGCGACAACGAGAAGGGTGCCTCCGCCGTGGAGTACGGCCTCCTCGTGGCAGCCATCGCCGCGATCATCGTCCTCATCGTCTTCGCCATCGGCAAGTTCGTGAAGGCCGGCTTCGAGACCACGTGCACCGGCCTGGCCGGCGGGAGTTACACGGTGAGCACGCCGTCCGTCGGCGACTGCAGCTAGTCTCAGCCTGACGACTGCGGGGTTCGAATCGATGATTCGAGCCCCGCAGTGTCATGTCCCGTCATGGCTCGAATCCTGCGTGCCACAGTGACCCAACTTTCTGCCGGCGCAAGGGGAAGCTGCTGCGACGGACTTTGCAGTCGCGTTGAACTTAGCGCCGAAGCTGACAACAACTGACCCCATTCCGCGTGGTCCCCAGTAACGCAGTGAGCCGCAGGCACCGCCTCCGGAGCACCGCCCGAGTCACCAACGAGCACCGGCAATCCACAAGCCTCCGCTTCCATCAGAACGATGCCGAAGGCCTCAGGCTCCAGGCCGAACAGTCGGGTCCGGCACGGCATGGCGTAGACGTCGCCCGCGTCCGTGTAGGCCGGAATATCAGTCCATGGAACACTGCCGGTGAAGATGACCGACTCGGTGATCCCCAGCCGCTCGACAAGTCGTTCGACAGCCTGACGATAGGGCCCGTCGCCCACCAGCAGCAGCCGAGCATCCGGGCGAGCCCGGAGGACCTGTGGCCACGCCTTGACCAAAGTGTCCTGGCCCTTTCGCTTGACCATCCGGGCCGTGCACACAATCACCGGTGCGTCGGCGGGGATCCCCAACCGCTCACGAACCTCCGCTCCCCCACAGCCTGGGTAGAAACGATCGGTGTCGACGCCGGGCGACAACCGCTGCATGCGCGCCGCTGCCTCAGCGGACAGCGCGGGCGATATCCGGTCACGGCACCATTCGCTGACGTAAGTCATCACGTCAACCGTGTCACCGATCCGTCGCAACAGGTGCCGGGCGACCGGTACGCGCGCCCACCAGACCTCGTGGCCGTGCGTAAGCGCGACCATCCGCCGAGCGCCGGCCCGTCGCAGCCTCGGCGCAAGCAGACCCAGCGGCGCGGAGGCGCCGAACACGACGCGGTCGCAGCCGTGCCGTCGCATCACCCCGATAACCCGTCGGGCCACTGCCGGCGTCGGAAGCAGCATCGAGACCGGATCGCGGTAGACCGGGAACGGCAGTTCGGCGTCGTACTCGAGATCGCCGGGCATGGACGCCGTGTAGACCACAACCTCTTCGGGCGGAAGGTGCTGACACAGCGCGAGTACGAACGTCTCGATCCCGCCACGGCGCGTTGGGAAGTCGTTGGTGACGAAAAGGATCCGGCTCATCGCGGGCTCATCCCAAGAGCAGCCGGCAATCCAGCTCGTTGCAGAACTGTGGGATGACTTCCGAACCAGAATTGGCTCCACGACGGCGGGGTCGGGTCCTGGATGGCCTCGACGGCCAGTCTTCGTTGCATGGCGATGAAGTCCTTGGCGTCATGTGTTGCGGTGAGCGCGCCACGGTCGGCACGGGCTTCGATGGCGCGGCTGACCGAGTTGACCAGCGGACTGCTGGCGAAAGAACCGACCGCCACCAGCGCCATCAGCAGCGCCACGACCGCAGGATCGGCTGGGCCAGTGTTATCCGCGCGGACGCGCAGCGACCGACTGTCGAGCAGCAGAGCGAGCAGGGCCACTCCCCCGACACTCGCCAACGCTCCGAGGCCGGTGCCGAGCAAAACGTCATGGTTCTTGGCGTGCGTCAGCTCGTGGGCGACGACCACCTCCACCTCGGCCGGCGGTGCCTTGCTGAGGAGGTTGTCGTAGACGACCACGCGTCGGGTGTTGCCGAGCCCCGAGACATAGGCGTTGAGAGTCGTGGTCCGCCGCGATGCGTCCGCCACGAGGACCTCGTTGACCTGCACACCTTCGCGGTCGGCGAGCTTCAGGATGGCGGTGCGGAGCGGGCCGTCGGGCATCGGGGTGAACGTGTTGAAGAGCGGCTCCACGACTACCGGGTAGAGCGCGGAGCCGGCCACCGTCACCAGCAGGGCCACTCCCCCCGCCCGGGCGAACCAGTGCCGCGGACTCCGCCGCGCCGTCCCGACGATGACCCACACCAAGATGGTCGTGGCGACCCAGGAGACCGCCAACCCCTTCCCCTGGTCCTCGCCCCAGCCGAGGAGTCCCTGGTTGGTCAATCCGTAGTCGACACTCTGAGCGCGGAGCAGCAGCCCGAACGGGAGGGTCACGATCCGTCCCACCAGCATGAGCGCCAGCACCCCGAAGGCGGCCACGATCCACCATCGGGCACTCGCACCGACCCGACGCACCAAACGTGCGCCCAAGGGCGTCAGGCCGAGAGCGAGCGCGACGAGCAGCGACACCGCATACGAGGACCAGCCCAGCAGCCGGCGGAGGTGCGCGAACTCCTCCGCTCGGTCGATCTCGGCCGGGGTGAAGAGTTCGCTGGCGGACATCGGATGGAGGGCGCCGCCGGGCACCCAGTCCCACGGCACGAGCCACAGCGCCAGTGCTGCCGTCACGAGCCACGACGCCGCCAGCGTGCACCAGGCCGCACGCCGATCAAGGCCTGGTTGGGGGGAGGGCTCGCTCACGTCGGCAAGCCTGCCATGCGCATGAGCGTCCGGGTCAGGAGGCCAGGTTCCGGAGCTGGCCACGCCATCGACCAGTGAACTCCTTCTCCGTGGTGCCGAGCACGTCCTTGAAGGCAGCGGCGGTCGACGAGCCTTGATCGGCGCGCCGGTAGAAGGCGATCAGCTTGTCCTCGCCGTACTCCTGGGCGATGAGCCGACAGGCGAGCCAAGCCGCTTCGTACGACGCTCCCAGCGTCTTGCTCTCGCTGGCGAAGTCCTTCTGGCCGGGCAGGTGCTCAGGCACGCCCCCGTCGCGGACCTGCTGGAGGATCTGGCTGGCCGTCACCTCGACGGGAAGGTCGACGTGCGCAAGCGCGACGTAGTCGGCGAAGCCCTCCAGCAGCCAGGTCGGCATCGAGGAAATGGCTGCGTCGGTGGCGACGTGGGCGGCCTCATGGCTGAGCACGATCTGGGCGCCGCGAGGACCCAACGGATCAAAGACAGGCGGGTTCACGAAGATGTGGGTCGGCGCCGACGGGGACAGCGAGCCGTCGACGGGTGCCGTCACAGCCGCAATCGCGTCGTACGAGCTGTCGGAGTCGAGCACGCGGTCGAGCACGTCCTGCGACCCGGGGACCTCCACGACTAGCCGTCCATGCCAGCGAGGGAACACCTTGCGCACGTCGACCACAGCGGTGCGCGCAAGATCGAGGAAACGGCTCGCCTCGGCCCCATTGCCCGCCACAGCGGCCATCGCCTCGTTGCTCTGGCGGACCGCCAGGCGGTCAAGCAGCCACAGCGGCGCCTGCTGCCCGTAGTCGTTACGTGCAGTGACGAAACGCACCCCGGCCTTGGTCTGCCGGAACACCATCGAGACCTCGAGATGGCTGCTGGAGCGGTCGTAGCGTCGCAGTCGCCAGTCGAGCTGCACGTCGGCGACCCACGCTCGCTCAGGAAGACGCCGGCCGGACGTGTCGCGCTGCCTTCCGGCGTCCTCGTCGACGTACCGCATCGAAAGGTCGGCGATCCCGAGGCGTCGTACATTCGCGATCATGTCGCCGAGCTCCGCTCGCGCCTGCTTGTCACCTCGCGCGGCGAGGGCGAGGACAGCATTGCGGTCGCCAGAAGAAAGCCCACGGCCAAGGTCCTCCAGCAGTCCCGCAGCCAGATCGTCCCGACCGTTCGAGCCGCTCGTATCCGGTGCAGGACGCGGCAGCACGGCAGACTCAGGCGAGCTCAACGAGAAGTACAAGAACCCGCCCAGGACCACGAGCACAAGGCCGGCCACCCACCAACGGGGACGACCGGCCCTGCGAGGAGCCATCAGACCTTGCTCAGCCGACCCGGCGCGCACCGGTGAACGGCATCGAGAACACGCCGGCGACCTGGACGCCCGTCGAGGGGTTCGCCGCGTGCACGATCTGGCCGTTGCCGATGTAGATGCCGACGTGGCTGACCGGCGAGTAGTAGAAGACCAGGTCACCAGGCTGGAGCTGCGACGAGGACACCGGGGTCCCCATGTTGAACTGCGCGCTGGAGGAGTGCGGAAGGCCGACCCCGCCCTGCGCCCACGCCATCATGGTGAGACCGGAACAGTCGAAGGCGTTCGGACCAGACGCCCCGTACACGTAGGCGTCGCCGACCTGCGCCAGCGCGTAATTAATTGCTGCACCGGCATTGCCCGATGCGGAGACCGTCGGCGTCGGCGCCGTACGCTCCGAGCTGCGGGACACCCGAGCAGCAGCGCGCGCCTCGAGCCGGTCGAGGAGGTCCTTGGCCTCGGAGGCCTTCTGGTCGATCGTGGCCTTTTCATCGGCCAGCGTCTTCTCGGTCTCGGCGATCCGGTCGAGCTCGCGCTGAGCGGCTGCCTTGCGCATCTCCAGCTGCTTGGCCTGAACCGCGAAGCCGGCCATCATCTCGGCCTGCTGGTCGTTGAAACCACTGATCGTGGCCAGCTGGTCGAGGAACTTCTGGGGATCCTTGGCGAGCAGGACCTGAGTCGTCGAGGAGAGCGCCTGGCCCTGGTACTGCGCAACGACCGCACGGGCAACCTGGGTGCGCACGGCGTCGACCTTCTCCTGCTGCCGGCGCAGGTCAGCCTGAAGGGCGTGCAGCCGGGTCTTGGCCCGCTTCAGCTCGATCCGAGCGTCGTTGTAGCGCTCGGAGGCCTGCTCGGCCTGCTCGTAGAGCGAGTGGACCCGCTCCTTGGCGTCCTGGACGTTGGTCGCGTCAGGATCTGCGAAGGTGGGGCTCGAGGCCAGCACCGAACCGCTCAGGGCGGTGATGCACAGGGTCGCGAGAAAACTAGCGGTGCGCTTCCGGCCGTTCAGCACGAGCGGACGGTCTCCTCTTTGTCCTGACGCCTACCGAGTTAGCTGACGGGTTCGGGCGGCAAAGAAGCCCTACGCACACCACGCGGCCGCGTTCTGCGGCCACGTTTCGCGCGATTCACCCCGGGAACATGGTTCCCCGGTTCCGGATTCGGCAGCCCCCGGCCTAGCCCAGATTCGGCGCAGCGCCTGAGCCCGCCCGGTCTGGCCGGCTTGTACAGGCGCTTCGAGCGATCAGGTTACGACTCGGACACGGACCGGAGCAAACGAACCGGCCATATGTTCACGCGTGTTGTGGATCACTCTCGAACCGCGAGTCACTCCGGCTCCAGGAGTCCCACTGGCCTCGCTGGTCACGGCATTCAGGCGGAGGCGACATTCGGTCCAGCTTGGGGCGACACCATCCGAAGAGGCGGGATGAGTCCCGACCCGGCGAGGACATCGAGCGCCCGCTGCTCCTCGTCGCCGAACTCGAGCTCCGGCGGCGGCCCGAGCAGCACGGTCACCACACAGTCGTGGCAGGCGGGACCGCGCACCAGGCAGGTGTCGCAGTCGATCTGAACGCTCATCTGGTCCTCCAGGGGAAGTGACGTTGGAGAGACCGTCACAGACGGCGCCGACATTTCTTGAACACGCAGCCTCGGCGCCTCCCGACGACTACCTTTGATGGTCGGGAAGATTCGGTGGCAAAGGAGGCGGCGTGGACACGTCTGCCGTCTCGACGACCCGCCGGACCGTCCTCGTGGCCCTGCTACTTCCCCTGGCGTTCAGCATGCTCTGGGCTGCTCTCTGCAACCTGACGATCGAGTTCCTGCAAACCGGCGGCAACGTCAACCGGCTCATCACGTACACGCTCGGCACCAAGCCTTGGCTGTTTCTCCTTGGCGCCGGATTCGTTTGGTGCATCATGCTCCTGCTCTGGGCCATCGTTGGGCGACTCTGGATCGCCACGGCTCTGCTGGCTGCTCTTACCGTGGTCGTGAGCTACGCCAACTACACGAAGATGACCCTGCGTCTGGAGCCGTTGTACCCGAGCGACCTCTCGTTCGTCCGCGACGCCTCGTTCCTCGGCCACATGGTGGGGGTCGGCTCGCTCCTGGCGGTCCTGGGATTCGTCGGGCTCGTGACGGCCGTGATCGCACTGGCAGCACGGGTGTTGCGCCGGCATATCCCCACGGTGCGTCGCACCCGCCTGGGAGGTCGTGCCACGGCCTACGCCGTAAGAGCGTGCGTGGCCGTGGCGGTGGTGACACTTCTTGGCTACGCGACTCATTTCAACTCGACGGGAAATCGGGTTCGGGAGGTCTACGAGGCAGCTGACGCCGACTGGGCGTTCTGGTACCAGCGACTGAACTATTTCCAGAACGGTTTCGTCGGGGGCTTCCTCTACAACATGAACGTTCCGGCCATGGTCGAGCCACGCGGCTACAGCAAGGAGGCCATGAACGCCATCGCGGCCCGGTACGTCGACCGAGCCACGAGCCGGAATCTCGCCGCTGACGCGCATCCGCTGGGCGACACGAACATCGTCCTCGTCCTCAGCGAGGCGTTCAGCGACCCGACTCGCCTCAAGGGCGTGCGATACGCCGAGGATCCGATTCCCTACACGCGGCACCTGATGAGCGAGACGCCGTCCGGGACCATGCTGGCCCAACTCTTCGGCGGTGGAACCGCCAACATGGAGTTCGAGGCGCTCACTGGCATGTCCCTCTCGCAGTTCGAGCCACAGATGCAGTCGCCGTACCAGATGCTCATCCCCGGTTATCAATCGTTCCCGTCGGCGGTGGGGCTCGCGGATTCGCAGGGCCGTACCCCGATCGCCGTCCACCCGTACATGACGTCGATGTACAAGCGGGAGGCGGTGTACCCGATCCTCGGATTCCAGGACTTCTTCGCCGAGAAGGACATGCCGGACGCAAAGAGACTCGAGAAGAGCAACTTCATCTCCGACGCATCAGCCTTCGACGAGGTTCTTCAACAGCTCAATGCGTCCAAGCGCCCTGCGCTCATCAATTTGGTCACCATGCAGAACCACTTCCCCATGGCGGGCCTCTATGCGCGCCCCCTCCCGATCACGGGTGTGAGCGGAGACTTCAAGAAAGAGGCCGAGGGCTACGGGCGAGGCCTGCAGTACACGGATGCCGCCCTTCGGGACTTCATCGCCGAACTGCGCGACATCGACGAGCCGACGGCCGTCGTGTTCTACGGGGATCACCAGCCTGCCTTCTGGCCGGAGTCGGTACGCGAGGCGAACGGGGAGCTCGCCATGCACTCGACGCCGTTCTTCTTCTGGGCCAACACGCCCCTGAAGAAGCAAGATCTTGCTGCGGTCACGAGCCCGGTGTTCTTCCTGCCGTTGCTGTACCAGTCGCTCGGAGTCGAGCTGCCGCCGTACTACGCCCTACTGCTGGACCTCTATGACGAACTGCCGGCGATGGAGCAGAACACCTACCTCTCGTCCACCGGACAGCCAGTGTCACCGGCGGAGCTCAACCCGCGCGCCAAACAGTTGCTGCACGACTACCGGTTGGTGCAGTACGACCTCTCGATCGGTCGCCGGTACAGCCAAGCCGATCTCTTCTATCCGCAGGAGACGAGCGTCTCACGCGCGAGCGAGTAGCCGGCCAAGCGCCGTTGAGGCGACCGAGCGCGCTCCCGCCCGGCTGACGTCACGGGCGACCTGCTGGTCGCTCGAGACGACCACGACCGGCCGGCCCTGGGGCTCCGCCGCGACGAGCTCGCGGATGATGTCGTCTGCGATGACTCCGTGCGGACTGAAGAGGACGCGCACCCCACGGGGACGGTTGACGAGCGGTCGCTCCTTCTTCTCCGCTGCGTCGAAGACGACCGTGACCTCGGCGCCGCTTCGCGCGACCAGCGGGGCCAACCCGCCAAGCAGACGGTCGCGCTGCTTCTCAAGGGAAAGGTCGGGCCAGGTGCTCTTGGTGACGTTGTAGCCGTCGACGATCAGGTGAGCTCGAGGAAGCGCCAGCAGTGCGTCGAGCATCACCGGATCGTCGCTCCCGAGAGAACCGTGCCCCGAGGACGCAGCAACCCCCTGCTCCCCCACGTGCGCCTCCACCGAGTCAGCTGGTGACCCCTCCGTCACCGGCGGTAGCGCGAGTTCGCGCCGTAGTCCCTGGGCGGTGTCAAGCAGGGTGTCGAGAAGCAGGCGAGCTCGGAGCGTGCCGCTGCCGCGCTCGGCGCGTTCCGCCCGCCGAGCGGCGGCGAGCTCGGACTCGAGCTCTTCGAGGCGCGTGCGAAGTCGTCTCGCTTCGGACTCGAGCTGAGCAGCGGCGGTGACCCCCGACTGGCGGGCCTCTGCAGACTCAGCCTTCGCG
>JBQCEF010000412.1:0-4543 GCA_051960495.1 Nocardioides sp.
ACGGGTCACGGAACACGGCCACCCGACCGGCGGGCGGGCAGTCCTCGGGACCCCGGTCGAGAGTCACGCCGGCCGCCTGGACTCGGCGGCAGGCGGCGTCACAGTCAGCAACGGTCAGGTGCATCGTGACAGCGTTTCCGCGGGCCGGGTCCGGCGGCGCGACGTTGGCCGTCTCGAACTCGTCGGACATCATCCACCGGGCGCCGTCGACGGCCAGCTCGCAGTGGCCGACCCGGCCGTCCCCCATGACGATCGGCTCGTAGGTCACCTCGGCGCCCAGGTGCTCGACGTACCACTCGATCGCGCGCCTCGCGTCAGCCACCGCGAGGTACGGCGTCAGCTCCCCCATCAGTCGTCCTTCTCCTCGCCACCGTTCGACTCCACCCGGAACGTCGGCGTGCCGTCGCTGCACCGGGCCTTGACCTGATACTCCCGCGTCGAGCTCTTGAAGTGAACCTCGATCTCGTCCGAGCCCCGCTCGACCTCGACCCGGTAGCCGTTGTTCGGGCTCGCCGACAGCAGCGTGATGTTGTCGGCCTCGCAGCGCACCGTCGCCGTCCCGGGCGGCCCCTGCCAGGTCCTGCTCCGGGCCGGCTGGCCGGGCGTCCTGGTCGCCGGGGACGGCGGTGGCGTTGCGGCGGGCTGCTGGGCAGGCGTGTGGCTCGGGTGCGCGCGGGGTCGGCGGGACCGGGGCTCGCGCGGGGACGCGCGAGGCGACGGCTCCACCGCCGGTGCCGTCGAGGTGACGGCGGGAGCGGCGTCGGTGAGGAGGTTGTCGCCCGCGAGCAGGTCCTGGCCGGCGGCGTCGATCACGGCCCAGGTGATCGCCGAGACGGCGACCACCACCAGGGACCACGCCAGGAGTCCCGTCAGCACCGTGCGACGTCTCACGGCGTCACCTTCTCACCGTATCCCCGCGTCGCGCAGCGGACCTGTCGTAGCGTGCGGCTATGACCAGCATCCTGGTCGTCGAGGACGACGCGGGGATCCGCACCGCCCTGATCCGGGGGCTCGAGGACCTCGGGCACGCGGTCGCCAGCGTCGGGGGCGGCCTGGCGGCGCTGGAGGCCGTCGTGAAGAACCGGCCGGACGTGGTCCTGCTGGATCTCGGCCTCCCCGACATTGACGGCCTGCAGGTGCTCGCGATGATGCGCGGCGTCAGTGACGTGCCGGTCATCGTGATCACCGCGCAGGACGACGAAGCCATGGTGGTCGCGGGCCTCGACGCCGGCGCCGACGACTACGTGGTCAAGCCGTTCGGCCTGGACCAGATCGACGCCCGGATGCGGGCGGTGCTGCGTCGCGGCGGGCAGACCCCGGCGGAGGGACCGCTGCGGGTGGGCGAGCTCGTCGTCGACGCCCGCGCACGGACCGCCACGCTGGCCGGCCGCCCCCTCGAGCTCTCCCGCAAGGAGTTCGACCTGCTCGTCGCCCTCGCTGCGCGTGCCGGCGAGGTGCTCACCAAGCGCGAGCTGTTGGCCGAGGTGTGGCAGCAGCCGTACGGCGGCGGCGACCGGACCGTCGACGTGCACCTGTCGTGGCTGCGCCGCAAGCTCGGAGAGAGCGCCGCCGCACCGCGCTACCTGCACACGGTCCGCGGGGTGGGCGTGCGTCTGGTCGACCCGACGTCGCCCGGAACCAGCTGATGCGCCGGCAGATCGGTTGGCTGACCGCTGCCACCACATCAGCGGTGGTCCTCGCGTTCGTGATCCCGCTGTGCCTGCTGGTGCGCACGCTCGCCGAGGACCGGGCGCTCGCCAACGCCGACCAGGAGGCGCGCAACGTGGCGATCCTGGTTTCCGGGCTGCACTCCGACCCGAGGCTGGCCCGGCTGGTGCGGCGGGTGGACGAGCGGTCGCCGGAGGCCCGCACGAGCCTGCTGATGAGCGACGGCCGGGTCCTGGGCACCGCTAACCCGCAGCTGGCCACTGACCCCGAGGTGGTGCGGGCGGCGCAGGGTGAGGCGTTCACAACGGTGGACGCCGCCGGTGCCCGGATCCTGATCCCGGTGCTCACCGAGGCCGGCACGCTCGTGATCCGCACGAGTGTCGCCGCGGACGACCTGCACCGTGGTGTGGCGCGGGCGTGGGCCGGCATCATCTCGCTGGGCGCGGCGCTGCTCGTCGCCGCACTCGTCGTGGCGGTCCGGCTCGCGGGCAGGATCAGCACTCCGGTCACCGACCTGGCCACGGTGGCGCACCGGCTCCGCGAAGGTGACCTGGATGCGCGGGCCGAGCCGTCCGGACCGCCCGAGACCGTCGAGCTCGGCGTGGCGCTCAACCGGCTGGCCGAGCGGGTCGTGGAGCTCCTGGCCGCGGAGCGGGCCGCGGTCGGGGATCTGGCACACCGGTTGCGCACCCCGGTGACCGCGCTGCGCCTGGACGTGGAGTCGGTGCGCGACCCGGCGGTGACCGCACGGCTGCAGGAGCACATCGCGCAGCTGCAGCGCACCTTCGACGCGATCGTCAAGGACGCCCGCCGCCCGGTTCGCACCGCGATGACGTCCACGTGCGACGCGGCGCGCGTCGTGCGGGAGCGCGTGACGTTCTGGTCGGCCCTCGCCGAGGACCAGGATCGGGCCCTCCACCTGGAGATCCCGGGGATCAGCCTGCAGGTCGCGGTCGACGAGGCCGACCTGCGCGACGTGCTCGACATCGTCGTCGACAACGTGTTCGCCCACACCCCCGACGGGGTCCCGCTGGCGATCCGCCTCGAGGTCGACGGCCCCGTTGCCGTCCTCACGGTGCGCGACGAGGGGCCAGGGTTCGACGAGCACCACGGCGCGGACCGCGCCGGCGAGCGGATCGGCTCCACCGGCCTCGGTCTGCAGATCCTGCGCCGGGCGGTCGCGGGCTTCGGCGGTGACGTCGAGGTGCGCAGCGCACCGGGTCAGGGCACCGAGGTGCGGCTGCGACTCCCCCGCGACGTCGCGGGCTCCGGCGCCGGCTGACCCGGCCACGGCTCAGTCGTCCCCCGGCTCGTCGTGCTCGCCGGGGTCCTCGGCCTCGTGGCCGTCGCCGTGGCCGTCGTCCTCACCGGCGTGCTCGGCGTCGCCCACGTAGGCGTCGTCCTCATCCTCGACCTCCGCCGAGGCGGGGGCCGCCGCGCGGACCGGGCCCGCCGCGCCCTGCGTGGACGTGCGGGGGGCTGACGCAGGGACGACGGGCTCGTCGTACACCACGGTCGTGCGCCACTGGTGCGTGACGCAGACCCCGTGGTGCAGCTCGGCGGGCGGGGTGCACGGGAGGTAGCGGGTGCGCACCTGGGCCGGCGCCGCCGGCAGCGGGCGGCCGACGGCGGCGAGCGCGTCGGAGGACGGTGTGGCGGGGGCGGCCGGTGCGGCGGCCAGCTGGTAGCCGGTCGCGGCGACCACGAGCCCTGCGGCCGCGCCGATCAGCCCGAGGAGCGGGGTCGAGTAGCGCATGACCGGCAGTCTGGGCGGGCGAGGGATATGCGGGCGTCGTGCGAACGTCAAGGTTGCGATAAAGCCAGGTCTGACGTGCTCTTAACACGTCGATGAGGACCTCTTGCCCCTGGCGGGCTCACGCTGGCCGCCTGGCTCCCGCACCAGGAGGTCCCCATGGTCTACACCGCACGTTCCCGCGACCGGTTCAAGCTCCTCGCCGCGCTCACCACCGGAGCGGTCACGTTCGGCACCGTCGCCGCGACCGGGGCCGCCACCGGCGCCGCCGCGCGAGCAACCGCTGAGCGCGACGCCGCGAAGGCCGAGCAGCAGGCGCAGGCGGCCGCGCAGGCTTTGGCCGAGTACCGACGGTCGCTGCAGGTCGCTCCGGTACGTCGCGTCGTGGTGGTCACCAAGACGCGTCCCCGGCGCACGGTCGTGCACACCCGGGTGATCCACCGCGTCAGCTCGCCCGGCGTGGCGACCGTCGGGGCGGGCGGCTCCGTGGCGGTGCCGGCCCCGGTGGTCGCCGCGGCACCGGCGCCGGTGCGCACGCAGTCGACGGGCGGCGGCGCAGCGGCCGCCGCGGCTGCGCCCGCCCCGGCACCACCACCACCGCCGCCCCCCCCGGCTCCGAGCAGCGGCTCGTGACCGCCTCCCGCACCCCGGCGCGGGCACTGACCTGGGAGGCGCTGGGGACCTACGTGCACCTGGCGACCGGGGACCCTGAGGACCTGGTCGGCGCGGGAGCGATCGCCGCCGAGGTGCTCGACCACGTCGACCGGGCCTGCAGCAGGTTCCGCGGCGACTCGGACCTCGCTCGCGTCAACGCCCACCCGGGCGAGTGGGTGGCGGTCGACCCGCTCCTGGTCGCCGCGACCACCGTCGCCCTGCAGGCCGCCGACATGACGGATGGTCTGGTCGATCCCTGCCTGGGCCGCTCCCTCATGGCGCTCGGCTACGACGTCACGATGAGCGCGGTCCGCGAGCGCGACCCGCGCACGTTCGAGGTGACCACGACCGTCGTCCCTCGGGCCGCCGCGTGGCGCGAGGTCCGCGTCGACCCGGCCGGGGCGCTGCGCATCCCGGCCGACTGCGCACTCGACCTCGGCGCCACCGCGAAGGCCTGGGCCGCCGACC
>JBQCEF010000413.1:0-3153 GCA_051960495.1 Nocardioides sp.
TGTGTCCCTGGGCCTGGATGACCTCCCGGTGGCTGCTGGAGGTCGAGAAGGTACGTCGCATCGCGCCGTCCTTCCACGTGATGAGCCTGGCCTACCTCAACCACGACAAGGACATCCCCGACGACTACCGGGAGATGCTGGAGCCGGCCTGGGGGCCGGTGCGCGTCGCGATCGCGGCCGCCCAGGCCGAGGGTGACGAGGTGCTGCTGCCGCTCTACACCGCGATGGGCAACCGGATCCACCTCGAGGGCCGCGACATCGACCGCACGCTCGTCGAGGAGTCGCTCGCCGAGGTCGGCCTGCCGCTGGGCCTCGCCGACGCCATGGACTCCACGGAGTACGACGAGGACCTGAAGAAGTCGCACCACGCCGGGATGGACCAGGTCGGCCAGGAGGTCGGCACCCCCGTCATCAGCGTCGAGGGCGTCGCGTTCTTCGGCCCGGTCGTGACTCCCGCCCCGAAGGGGGAGGACGCGGGCAAGCTCTGGGACGGCGTGCTCGCCGTCGCCTCGACGCCGGGGTTCTACGAGCTCAAGCGCTCGCGGGAGAAGGGCCCGGACTTCTCCTGACCCGGGGGTCGCCCCTCGGAACCGGCGTGAGCGGCGCCCGCCTGCCCGCCTAGGATCACGCCCATGAGTCACATCCTGTCCGCCGTCGCCTGGCCGTACGCCAACGGCCCACGCCACATCGGCCACGTGGCCGGTTTCGGCGTGCCCTCCGACGTGTTCAGCCGCTACATGCGGATGGCCGGGCACGACGTACTCATGGTCTCGGGGACCGACGAGCACGGCACCCCGATCCTCGTCGCGGCCGACGCGGAGGGCGTCACCGCCCGCGAGCTCGCCGACCGCAACAACCGGATTATCGTCGAGGACCTCGCGGCGCTCGGGCTGAGCTACGACCTGTTCACCCGCACCACGACGCGCAACCACCACGCTGTCGTGCAGGAGATGTTCACCACCGTCCTGCGCAACGGCTACATGGTCGAGCAGACGACGAAGGGCGCCATCTCGCCCTCGACCGGCCGCACGCTCCCGGACCGCTACATCGAGGGCACCTGCCCGATCTGCGGTGCCGACGGAGCGCGCGGGGACCAGTGCGACACCTGTGGCAACCAGCTGGACCCCACCGACCTGATCAACCCGCGCAGCAAGATCAACGGCGAGGTCCCGGAGTTCGTCGAGTCCCAGCACTTCTTCCTCGACCTGCCCGCGCTCGCCGACGCCCTCAAGGAGTGGCTCGACGACCGCGAGGCGTCGGGGACCTGGCGTCCCAACGTCATCAAGTTCAGCCAGAACATCCTCGAGGACATCCGTCCCCGGGCGATGACCCGCGACATCGACTGGGGCATCGCCGTGCCGGTCGACGGCTGGCGCGACAACCCCACGAAGCGGCTCTACGTGTGGTTCGACGCGGTGATCGGCTACCTGTCGGCCTCGGTGGAGTGGGCGCGTCGCCTGGGCGACCCCGACCGCTGGCGCGACTGGTGGAACGACCCCGCCGCGCTGTCCTACTACTTCATGGGCAAGGACAACATCACCTTCCACTCCCAGATCTGGCCAGCGGAGCTGTTGGCGTACGACGGCAAGGGGACCCGGGGCGGCGAGCCCGGTGTCTTCGGGCAGCTCAACCTGCCCACCGAGGTCGTCTCCAGCGAGTTCCTGACCATGGAGGGCCGGAAGTTCTCCTCCTCCAAGGCCGTCGTGATCTACGTGCGCGACGTGCTCGAGCGCTACCAGGCCGACGCGCTGCGCTACTTCATCTCCGCGGCCGGGCCGGAGAACCAGGACAGCGACTTCACCTGGTCGGAGTTCGTGCGCCGCAACAACGACGAGCTCGTCGCCGGCTGGGGAAACCTGGTCAACCGCACCGCGTCGATGATCGCCAAGAACTTCGGCGAGATCCCGGCTGCGGGGGAGCTGACCGCGGAGGACACCGAGCTCCTCGATACCGTCCTCGGCGCGTTCGACACCGTCGGGTCGCTGATCGCGCGGCACCGCCAGAAGCAGGCGATGGCCGAGGCGATGCGCGTGGTCGGCGAGGTCAACAAGTACGTCTCTGACATGGCTCCGTGGAAGCTCAAGGGCGAGGAGGAGCGCGACCGGCTCGCCACGGTGCTGCACGTCACGGCCCAGGCCGTGGCGGACCTCAACCTGGTGCTGGCGCCGTTCCTGCCGCACGCCGCGAACGCCGTGGACAAGGTGTTCGGCGGAGCCGGTGACATCGCGCCGATGCCGGTCATCGAGGAGGTCGAGGACCTCGACGGCGGCCCGCCGTACCCGATCCTCACCGGTGACTACTCCGCCACCCCGCGCTGGGAGCGGCGGCCGATCGTGGCCGGCACCCCGGTCGACAAGCCGACGCCGGTGTTCACCAAGCTCGACCCGTCCGTGGTCGACGAGGAGCTCGCCCGGCTGGGCGGCTGAGCGGCATGCTGCACCCGCAGGCGCGCTACGCGCTCGAGCTGTGGGCGCAAGGACCTCAGGTCACCGACGCGGGGTTCGGGATCGAGGATGTCGTCGCGATGCGCGCCGCGGCTGTCGCGGCCGCCGCGAGCGAGCCGCGCGAGCCGGTGGCGCGGACCGAGGACCTGGACGCCGACGGCGTCCCCTGCCGGCTCCACGTGCCGGACGGGGAGGGACCGCCGGGTGTGCTGGTGTTCCTGCACGGCGGCGGGTTCGCGTTCGGTGACCTCGACACCCATGACGGGCAGGCGCGGCGGCTGGCGAACCGCACCGGCCTGGCCGTGCTCAGCGTGGACTACCGGCGCCCGCCGGAGCACCCGTTCCCCGCGGCGCCCGACGACGTGGACACCTCGCTCCGGTGGCTGGTGCGCACCGGTGGACGGCTCGGCCTCGACCCGACGCGGCTCGCGCTCGTCGGCGACAGCGCCGGTGGCAACCTCGCCCTGGTGGCGACGCTGCGCAACCCGGGGTTGGCCCGCGCGACCGTGCTGGTCTACCCGTTCCTCGACCCCGATCTCGCCGCCCCGTCCTACGGCGGCTACGACGGCGGGCTCACGCGCGGCGAGGCGCGGTGGTACTGGCAGCAGTACGCCGGCGCGCCGGACGACCTCGAGGACCAGGACCTGGCCCCGCTCCGCTCACCGGACGCCCGGCTGGCCACGATCGGGGAGCCGGTGCTCGTGCAGAT
>JBQCEF010000414.1:0-7026 GCA_051960495.1 Nocardioides sp.
CGACCGGCAAGAGCACCATCGCGATCGACACGATCATCAACCAGAAGCAGAACTGGGAGTCCGGCGACCCGTCGAAGCAGGTGCGCTGCATCTACGTCGCGATCGGCCAGAAGGGCTCGACCATCGCCTCGGTGCGCGGCGCCCTCGAGGAGGCCGGCGCGCTGGAGTACACCACGATCGTCGCCTCCCCGGCGTCCGACTCGGCGGGCTTCAAGTACCTCGCGCCCTACACCGGCTCGGCCATCGGCCAGCACTGGATGTACGACGGCAAGCACGTCCTGATCGTCTTCGACGACCTGACCAAGCAGGCCGAGGCCTACCGCGCCGTGTCGCTGCTGCTGCGCCGTCCGCCGGGCCGCGAGGCCTACCCGGGCGACGTGTTCTACCTGCACAGCCGCCTGCTGGAGCGCTGCGCCAAGCTCTCCGACGAGCTGGGCGCGGGCTCGATGACCGGACTGCCGATCATCGAGACCAAGGCCAACGACGTGTCGGCCTACATCCCGACCAACGTCATCTCGATCACCGACGGGCAGATCTTCCTCCAGTCGGACCTGTTCGCGGCCAACCAGCGTCCCGCGATCGACGTCGGCATCTCGGTGTCGCGCGTCGGTGGCGCGGCGATGACCAAGGCGATCAAGGCGGTCACCGGCTCGCTGAAGGTGGATCTGGCGCAGTTCCGCGCCATGGAGGCCTTCGCGATGTTCGCCTCCGACCTCGACGCCGCGTCGCGCCAGCAGCTCGACCGCGGGGCGCGTCTGATGGCGCTGCTCAAGCAGCCGCAGTACTCGCCCTACCCGGTCAACGAGATGACCTGCTCGCTGTGGCTCGGCACCACCGGCCGCCTCGACAAGGTCCCGACCGACGACGTACTGCGCTTCGAGTCCGAGTTCCTCGACTACCTGCGTCGCGAGCACTCCGGGATCCTCGACACGATCGCCGAGACGAACAAGTTCGAGGACGACACCGAGACTGCCCTCGAGGACGCCTACGACAAGTTCCTCGACCAGTTCGAGACCTCGGACGGCCAGTCGATCAAGGCGGGCAAGGAAGAGCACGAGGCGCTGCCGGAGGACGAGCTCGAGCAGGAGCAGATCGTCAAGCAGAAGCGGGGCTGACCCATGGCAACTTCAGTGCGTGAGCTGCGTGCACGGACCAAGTCCGTCACGTCGATGAAGAAGATCACGCGCGCCATGGAGCTCATTGCTGCGTCCCGGATCATCAAGGCGCAGCAGCGGGCCCAGGCGGCCGCGCCGTACGCCCGTGAGCTGACCCGCGCGGTCTCGGCGGTCGCGACGTACTCCAACGTGGAGCACGCGCTGACCACCGAGCCGGAGAACCCCAAGCGCGCCGCGATCCTGATCGTGACGAGCGACCGGGGTCTGGCCGGGGCCTACTCGTCCAACGTGCTCAAGGAGTCCGAGCGCCTCGCGGAGAAGCTGCGCGAGGAGGGCAAGGAGGTCGAGACCTACATCGCCGGCCGGAAGGGCGAGGCCTACTTCAGGTTCCGCAACCGGCCGATCGCGGCGACGTGGACCGGCTTCTCCGACCAGCCCAACTACGACGTGGCCCGCGAGATCGGTGACGCGTTGATCCAGGCGTTCCTCGCCACGGACGACGAGAGCAACGAGATCGAGCTGCGCGAGGGCGTCAAGGACGTCGACGAGGTCCACGTGGTCTACACGCGGTTCCGCTCGATGCTCATCCAGGAGCCGACCGCGGTCCGGCTGCTGCCCCTCGAGGTCGTCGAAGGCACCGAGACTCCGGCCGCCGACGAGGTGCTGCCGCTCTACGAGTTCGAGCCGAGCGCCGCCGAGGTGCTCGACTCGCTGCTGCCGCGCTACGTGCAGAGCCGGATCTACTTCGCGCTCCTGCAGGCCGCGGCCTCCGAGCTGGCCGCTCGCCAGCGGGCGATGAAGGCGGCGACGGACAACGCCGACGAGCTCATCAAGAAGTACACCCGGTTGGCCAACCAGGCGCGCCAGGCCGGTATTACCCAGGAAATCAGCGAGATCGTCGGTGGCGTCAACGCGCTGGCCGATGCGACTGCCGGGAGTGAGTGAGAGAAATGACTGCCACGTTTGACGAGACCGCCGAGACCACCGGCACCAGCGGCGGCGTCGGGCGCATCGCGCGCGTCATCGGCCCTGTGGTCGACATCGAGTTCCCCTCGGACTCGATGCCCGAGATCTACAACCTGCTCCACGTCGACTTCGAGCTCGGCGGCGAGACCAGGACACTGCCGCTCGAGGTGGCCCAGCACATCGGCGACGGCATGGTCCGCGCGATCTCGCTGAAGCCGACCGACGGCCTGGTCCGGGGCTCCCAGGTGCGCGACACCGGCGGCCCGATCAGCGTCCCCGTCGGCGACGCGACCCTCGGTCACGTCTTCAACGCCACGGGGGACTGCCTCAACCTCGAGGAGGGCGAGAAGCTCGAGATCAACGAGCGCTGGGGCATCCACCGCAAGGCGCCGGCGTTCGACCAGCTGGAGTCCAAGACCCAGATGTTCGAGACCGGCATCAAGGTCATCGACCTGCTGACCCCCTACGTGCAGGGCGGCAAGATCGGCCTGTTCGGTGGTGCGGGCGTCGGCAAGACGGTGCTCATCCAGGAGATGATCGCCCGCGTCGCCAAGGACCACGGCGGTGTGTCGGTGTTCGCCGGCGTCGGCGAGCGCACCCGCGAGGGCAACGACCTCATCGTCGAGATGGAGGAGGCCGGCGTCATCGGGCAGACCGCCCTGGTGTTCGGCCAGATGGACGAGCCGCCGGGCACGCGCCTGCGCGTCGCCCTGTCCGCGCTGACGATGGCGGAGTACTTCCGCGACGTGCAGGGCCAGGACGTGCTGCTGTTCATCGACAACATCTTCCGCTTCACCCAGGCGGGCTCCGAGGTGTCGACGCTGCTCGGCCGGATGCCGTCCGCAGTGGGCTACCAGCCCAACCTCGCCGACGAGATGGGCACGCTCCAGGAGCGGATCACCTCGACGCGTGGTCACTCGATCACCTCGATGCAGGCGATCTACGTGCCGGCCGACGACTACACCGACCCGGCCCCGGCCACGACGTTCGCGCACCTCGACGCGACCACCGAGCTCTCCCGCGAGATCGCGTCGCTGGGCATCTATCCGGCCGTGGACCCGCTGACCTCGACGTCGCGGATCCTCGACCCGCGCAACATCGGTGACGACCACTACAACACCGCGGTCCGGATCAAGCAGATCCTCCAGCGCAACAAGGAGCTGCAGGACATCATCGCGATCCTCGGTGTCGACGAGCTCTCCGAGGAGGACAAGGTCATCGTGTCCCGGGCTCGCCGCATCCAGCGGTTCCTGTCGCAGAACACCTACGTCGCCAAGCAGTTCACCGGCATCGAGGGCTCGACGGTCCCGATCGCGGACACCATCGAGGCGTTCACCAAGATCGCGGACGGCGAGTTCGACCACGTCGCGGAGCAGGCGTTCTTCATGTGCGGTGGCCTCGACGACGTCGAGCGCAAGTGGTCCGAGATCCAGAAGAACCTGTGACCCCACCCCGATTCGTCCGCGGGGTGCAGACCCGCCGGGGGCTCGTTCCCGCGGACGAATCGGGACCCAGAGAGGAAAAGGCATGAGCGACGCGGTGATGCAGGTGGAGCTCGTCTCCGCCGACCGGCTCGTCTGGTCGGGTGAGGCCAGCATGGTGATCGCCCGCACGACCGAGGGCGACGTCGGCATCCTGCCCAACCACGCACCGATGCTCTCGCTGATGGTCGACGGCATCGTCGACGTCACGACGGCCTCGGGGGAGACCTGGATCGCCGCTGTGGACGCGGGTTTCCTGTCGGTGGCCGGCAACCGGATCTCGATCCTGGCCGAGCACGCCGAGATGTCCCACGACATCGACCTGGAGAAGGCCCGCGCCGACCTCGAGCGCGCCCAGACCGCCGGCGAGCTGATCAACGAGCCGGAGGAGCGGGCCGAGCGCGCCTGGGCCGAGGCCCGCATCCGGGCCGCGGAGAAGGCGTCCTAGACTGGCCCTTCCGCGCGCGGCTCGGTGCCGCACGCCGCAGGAGAAAGTGGGCGATAGGTGGAGTGGTGGCAGTGGCTGGTCGACTCGGCCGGGGTGCTCCTGCTGCTCGTCCTCGCCTACGGCCTGTGTCTGGTCGTACGCCGCCGTTGGCTCTCTCGCCACGGCGGCACCTTCGAGTTCAGCGTCCGCGTCCGGTCCGGTAGGGCCGGGCGCGGCTGGATTCTGGGGCTGGGCCGCTACTCCACCGACGAGCTCGAGTGGTTCCGGATCTTCTCGCTCGCGCCGCGGCCCAAACTCACCTTCCGGCGGTCCGAGCTGGAGTACGCCGGGCGGCGCGACCCGGGCGGGGTGGAGTCCTACTCGCTCTACTCCGGGCACATCATCGTGTCCTGCAAGACCCCGACCGGCGACCTCCAGGTGGCGATGAGCCCCGAGGCGCTGACCGGGTTCCTGGCCTGGCTCGAGGCGGCTCCGCCCGGCCAGCGCCGTCGTACCCGCTGACCCGCTCGCTGCGCTCGCTCTCAGCGCTCTCCGCCCGGCACCCACATCACGTCGCCGTTCTCGCGGTTCGCGTACCGGGCGAGGATGAACAGCAGGTCCGAGAGCCGGTTCAGGTACTTGATGGCCAGCACGTTCATCGTCTCCGCGTGCTCGGCGTGGGCCGCCCAGGCCGCCCGCTCGGCGCGCCGGACGACCGTCCGGGCGACGTGGAGCAGCGCCGCGCCGGGCGTGCCGCCGTTGAGGATGAACGAGCGGAGGTTGGGCAGGTCCTCGTTGTAGTGGTCGCACCAGGCCTCGAGCCGGTCGACGTAGGCCTGCTCGATCCGCAGCGGCGGGTACTCCGGGTTCTCCACGACCGGCGTGCAGAAGTCGGCGCCGACGTCGAACAGGTCGTTCTGGACCGTGGTCAGCACCTTCACCACGTCGTCCTCGAGCCCGCCGCTGGCCAGGGCGAGGCCGATCTGCGCGTTCGCCTCGTCGACGTCGGCGTAGGCGTGCAGCCGCAGGTCGTTCTTGGTGGTGACGCTCATGTCGCCGAGACGGGTCTCGCCGGCGTCGCCGGTGCGCGTGTAGATGCGGGTGAGGTTGACCATGGGCCCAGCCTAGGGCGGGTCTACCATCGTGCGGATGGAGGGCTTCCAGGTCGTCTCCCGAGGTCCGCTCACCGCGCCCCTCGTGGGCACGGTGCACGTCGGTGGCGCGAAGAACAGCGCCCTGAAGCTGATGGCGGCCGCCCTGCTCGCCCCCGGCCGCACCGTGGTCAGCAACGTGCCGGACATCCTCGACGTGCACGTCATGGGACGGCTGCTCGAGGAGCTCGGCTGCACGGTCGCGGTCGAGCTGGGCTCGGACACCCCCGACGGGCCGATCGGCGGCCGGGCCGTGATCGACGTGCCCGACGAGCTCCAGCCCGAGGCGCCCTACGACCTCGTACGACGCCTCCGCGCCTCGATCAGCGTGCTCGGGCCCCTCGTCGCCCGGTGCGGACGGGCCCGCGTCGCCCTGCCCGGCGGCGACAACATCGGCTCCCGGGGCCTCGACATGCACATCACCGGGCTGCAGGAGCTCGGCGCGGAGGTCCGCATCGAGCACGGGTTCGTGGTCGCCGAGGTCCGGGACGTGCTGCGGGGCAGCAACCTGTGGCTGGACTTCCCGAGCGTCGGCGCCACCGAGAACCTCGTGATGGCCGCGGTGCTCGCGGAGGGCACCACGGTGATCGACAACGTCGCGCGCGAGCCCGAGATCAGCGACCTGTGCGAGATGCTGTGCGAGATGGGCGCCGACATAGAGGGCGTCACCAGCTCCACGCTGACGGTGCGCGGCGTGGACCGGCTCCACCCGGTCGAGCACGAGACGGTTTCGGACCGGATCGTCGCCGGCACGTGGGCGTTCGCGGCCGCGATCGCCGGCGGCGACCTCACGGTGCAGGGCGGTCGCGCCCACCACCTCGACATCGTGCTCGACAAGCTGGCCTCCGCCGGCGGGCAGCTCGACGCCGACGGCGAGGGGTTCCGGGTCGCAGTCGACAAGCGTCTGGACGCCTTCGACGTGGTGACGCTGCCCTACCCGGGCTTCCCGACGGACCTGCAACCCTTCGCGATGGCGCTCGCGGCGGTCAGCGAGGGCACCGCGATGATCACCGAGAACGTCTTCGAGGCGCGGTTCATGTTCGCCCAGGAGCTGGCACGGCTCGGCGCGGACCTGCGCACCGACGGCCACCACGCGGTCGTCCGCGGCCGGCCGGTGCTGTCAGGGGCGCCGGTGGTCGCCCACGACATCCGTGCCGGCGCCGCGCTCGTGCTCGCCGGGCTCGCCGCGGAGGGGAGCACGGCGGTGGCCGAGTCCCACCACATCGATCGCGGCTACCCCAGCTTCGCGGAGAGCCTGCGCCGGCTCGGTGCGGACGTCACCCGGGTGGCGCTTCCCGATCCCGACAGGTGAGACGAAACCCGCGGCGCAGAAGCTCATGGGGCTGATGGTGCAACCGATCCGGCGTGACCCGCGTCATAGTTGGTAAAGGACGGCCACCACGGGGGGTGGCCCGAAGGGAGCAGCTCATGGACGCGCGGGTGGACGGCGACACCCTGGTGCTCGCCGGACGGTTCGACGGCAGGTCGACCAGTCAAGTCCGGGACCTTCTCTACGACGTGATCGACCACCACGACGACATCGTCGTGGACCTCACCGGCGTCGACTCGGTCGACGTCACCGCGCTGCGGATGCTCGCCGCGGCCAGCGCCCTGCTCGAGCGCGACGGGCGCCACCTGACGCTGCGGGGCTGCCGGCCCGCCGTACGCCGGGTCATCGCGTTCACCGCCATGCGCGCCGTGCTCCAGGTGGAGCGCGAGCCGCTCGGCGCCTGACCGCCGGATTCGTCTGCGACCGTCCCGCTCGGTTCCGACGAAACAGCGCAGACGAATCGGTGTGACGCACTGGGCAGAGTGGGACGGCTCACAAGGAGGTTACTCATCGGTTCGGCGCGCCGTAGTCTCTGCGCATGACGCAGACGCCTGCC
>JBQCEF010000415.1:0-6043 GCA_051960495.1 Nocardioides sp.
GCGGCTGTGCTCGCCACCGCCCTCGATGTCTCCGATGACAAGTCGTTGGCCTTGTCCGGGGGCGCGGCTGCCACCGTCCAGTTGCTCTACGCCATCAGCGGCCACCTCTGGGGGGTAGGCGGCCTGTTCTTTGGGCTCTGGCTGGTTCCCATGGGCTGGCTCGTGCTGCGCTCGCGGTGGCTGCCGCGGTCGCTGGGCCGGCTGCTGATGATCGGCGGAGCGGGCTACGTGCTCAGCACCTTCATCAGCTACGTGTTCGCCGACGCCGACCTCGTGGTCGGCATGCTGGACGTACCCGCGACCCTCGCTGAGCTCTGGATCATCGGATACCTGGTCTTCTTCGGGGTCCGCGACCACGCCCGGCCGGGTGATGACGGCACCCGCGCGGCGGCATTTGCCAACCCCGTCCCCGCATCGGGCTCTGCGGCGCCGAACAACTGAACTGAGAGGTCATCATGTCCACCACTGCCAACTACCAGGACTCGTGGATCAACCCGCGGATCAAGATCGCCGCACTGTGGACGGCCATGCTGTTCGTCTTCGTCTACGTCGACTTGTTCAGCCTCTTCCGCGCCGACATTCGTGCCGACATCGAAGCCGGCAAGATGTTCGCCTTCACCATTGGGCAGGGCTTCCTGCTCGGCGTGACGATCTACGTGCTCCTTCCCAGCCTGATGGTGTTCCTCAGCCTGGTCCTGCCGGTGCGGGTGACCCGGATGGCGAACATCATCCTGGCGGTCCTCTACGCCGTCACCGTTGCGGGAAGTGCCATCGGCGAATCGAACTACTACTACATCCTCGGCAGCGTTGCCGAGACCGCGCTGATGGCCGGTGTCGCCTACTACGCGTGGACTTGGCCCAAGGCGACAGAGGCGGCCACCCCGTCGGCGCCCCTGCGCGTCAGCACATCTGCATAGGCTCCACCGCAGGTGCGGTCCTAGCCCCAAGAGGAGGACACATGCGAGAGCACAGAGCGGCTGCCACGACAGCCGGAATCTTGTACATCACTGGCACCGTTGCCGGCGTCCTGAGCAAGGTCGTCGCCCTCGCTCCGGTGAGCGACGCGGATGACCACCTCGCGGCCGCCGCGCAGCACGCCGACGCGGTTGTCACGGGCGCACTGCTCGTGCTGGTCATGGGACTCTCGCTCGCGTTCGTCCCTGTGGTGCTCTTCCCGGTGCTGCGCCGCGTCGACGAAGTCTTGGCGATCGGCTACCTGGTCATCCGGGGAGCGGTCGAAACGGCCTGCTACATCCTGGCCGCGGTCAGCTTGCTGCTGCTTTTGCCACTGGGTGAAGTCGCGGCAGCAGGATCGGGCACGGCATCACCGGCAGGTGTGCGGCTGGGCAACGTCCTGGTCGACTCCGCCGACATCGGTGCATTGACGGCCCTTGTGTTCTGCCTGGGCGGGGTCATGTTCTACGCCCTGCTCTACCGATCGCGTATCGTCCCCCGTTGGGTCTCGTTGTGGGGTCTGGCGGCGATCCCGCTCTATGTGGCCGCTTTCGTACTCGCGATGTACGCAGTCATCGGCACCAACTCCACCGAGCAGAACCTCTTAGTGATGCCTCTGGCCGTGCAGGAGATGGTGCTGGCGATCTGGATGATCGCGCGTGGCTTCCGCCCAGCCGCTGATTCGACGACTGCGGCGCCGAGAGGCCCATCGTTGGCCATGGCCTCACAATGACCGCCGCCGAAGCCGCCAGGGTCGGCACCGGGTTCGCCTTCGTCGTGATGCCGTTGGTGTTCGTGTTCGCGTTCGCGAACCATCCGGGCCTACTTCATCCGCGGATTCTCGGCCCCGAGCAGTTGATCGACAGGGCGCGAGGAAACCGCCTGCTGCATGCCGGCCACGGCCTGGTCACCATCAACACCGCGTTGATGATCGTCGTCGCACTTCGCCTCGGAGATGTGGTGACGCGCCACGGCGCCGCCTGGGCCGGCCTGATCGGCACGATCCTGGCCGTGCTGGGCACCCTGGCGCTCGCCGCTGACAAAGGCGCCCTGTGCCTGACGATGAGCGCCCTCGACGGCCTCAGTGCTGACGAGTTCGCGGCTGCGAGACCCGCCTTGCTCGCCATGTTCGCCAAGAAGGGCTGGTTGTGGATCCTCTGGGGGATCGTGCTCATCCCCGTCGGATTCGCTGTGCTTGCGATCGCGGCGCTGGTGTCCGGGGCAACCTCCCCGTGGGTAGCGGTTCTGCTGCTCGCCGGCGTGCTGCTCATCGGGTTCCCTGACGGCGTCGAGATCGTCAACCTCAGCGCGGCTCTCATCATGGCGGCAGGCCTGGTGCCGTACGGCCTGTCGTTGATCCTCAACTAGAAGCCACAGGCTGCCGGTGCCTTGGGCGGCGCGTCGCACGTTTTCGGCAGGGCGCATCGCGGCACGAGCGGTCGATTCAGTGGAGCCGACGGGGCATCTCGTCCAATGACATGACCGTGGGTTCGGCGGTGCCGTCGAGCACATCGAAGATCCGTGGCTCGTTCGCGTCGCGATCCAGCGTCACCTCGAAGACCTTGAACGTGACCTTCTCAGCGGGCGGGCATCGCCTTTCGAGCGCATCTCGAAGTCTCCGTCGAGCGTCCTCGTGTTGGTCCTGGAGCAGGAGTTCGAGCAGGTCCACGCCGGAACTTTCCCGCATTTGCCTGCGCGCGGACGGCGGCATGAGCGGACGTCATCCCGGAGGCATCCTCCAGGTCGAGCCACCATCAGCGGGTCCGGCGGGGTGATCGCCGTCGTCTGTGGAGCCTCGGAGGTCGTCGGGTCGGTAGCCGGGGCTGACTGGCAGTCCGAGGTGGTGAAGTTGTTCCGCGCTGGGCAAGGAGTCCTCGAACAAGCCGACGGCTCGACCGTTCTGGTCAACGACACCTTCGATGTCGCCTTGCCGTAGAAGGGCTTCGACGGTCGCCGGTGACATCCCTGTGCCTCGACAGAACTCAGAAAGGCGCACCAACCCACGTCCTGCCAGGAGCGGCTCGTCTGCCTCGCCTGTGTCCATGGCCGAGTGTCTCACCAGCGCCGATGTCGTTCACCATCTGCGGCATGTGCGGACGCGGCGTGGGGGTTGGGTCCTCACGTCCGAGGCTGCGAACGAAGCACATCGCGACGCCTCACTGCCTGCTCGATGAGGCGCCCGGCAACGAACCCCACAACGACGAGGGCCCCTACCGCGGTCCACATGGAGTACCCGACGAGGTCTGCTAACGAGCCGAGCATACGAAAGCCCAGAACCTGAAGCAGAGCGAAAATCAGGCCCACCGCGACTAGCGGCAGAACCAGGCGCCTTCGCATTCTCACATCCGGCAGTCTACGAGAGCGCGCTCATCGGCACCGTCGACCTTCACCATCAGTGGCAGTTCAGCGCGCGCTGACGCGCACACTACGCGGCAGATCCGTGCTTTCGCACGGACGACGAGCGGACACGGGCCCCTGCCTGCCAGACTCGGTCCGTGTTCGTCTTCGCCGAGCCGCAACTGCAGGAAGCGCTAGCGCAGATCGTTGACCACCCGGAGGTGGGGACGCTCTCGCTCCCCGACCTGGTGGCCCAGGCTCTGCCGCGCCCCTGGTCACTCGTCACTCACCGGGTCCGGTTCTTCGCCGATGTGGTTGTACTCAGGCGTGGAGACTCCAACATCTGGGCTGTGATGAGTGTGCCGACCCCAGTGCGAGGTCGCCCATCGACATGGGCGCAGAGACCTCCGGTTCCGGTTCCCTACGCCGATCTTCCAGCGGAGCAGCGGTCATTATGCCTGGCCGAGGGCCTGCCTGTCTGGGCTGGAACCGTGACCGACATCGTGACCTCGTGGCTTCCGACCCAGGAGGAGTACCGCAACGAGGAACTGTTCGAGGAGGAAAGGCGTATCGCGCTGGGGCACCTGACGCTCATCGACGTCTTGCTTGACGTCGTCACAGCCGAAGACCACCGCGCGATCGAACGATTGCTCGCAGACGTCGGCGTGGCAGTCCCTTTCGAGGTCGCCGTGATGCGCGGGTACCCCTGACGGACCACCTCACGGGGCGCCGAGAAGCGCGGAGATGAACCGCGCTCTCATCGGCAGATCCGTGCGCGGTGATTGCATGCGACCGGAGGTCACTCTTGCCGTGCGCAGCTTGCGCGTCCAGGCTCGCTGTTAGCAAAGGAGTAGCAAGGGCGAGTGGCGACGTCTGCATGACAGGACCGTTAAACGGCTCTGAGCTGCATAAACACTGGTAGGGCGGGTGGGGCTCGAACCCACGACCCAAGGATTATGAGTCCTCTGCTCTAACCGGCTGAGCTACCGCCCCTCGCCCGGCCAGGCAGCAAGCCCCGGTCCACGGCGCGACGGCAGCCTACCGGTCCCACCGGCTCAGCCGGTGGGCGCGCCGCCGACCAACGGAGCGACCACGGTGCACGGCACTGGGCGCGCATGCTTCGGGTCGAGGGTGCTGAGCACGAGTGCCGCCGCCACGGGGTCCGAGGCGATCTCGAAGTGGTCGGTGTGGTCCGTGGCGCAGCGGTCCTGGACCACGAGGTTGCGCATCCCCTTCTCGCGGCCGCTGGTGTAGGGGACCACGAGCTCGTCGTTCTCGGTCATGATGTTGGTGTACCTCACCCCGTCGACGGCGACGCCGCCCTTGCGCATCTTCTTCATGAACGTCGAGCCCGAGGCGAACTGCCCGCACGCGACACAGAACGGGGTCGACTCGTCGTCGACGGCGAAGACGGCAGTGAATACCGCCGTCGGCTCTGCGACCTGCGTCCCGTGCCACAGCGGCGCCAGCGACACGTAGCGGTTGACGAAGCGGTCGCCGCCCATGAACTTCACATAGTAGTTCGGCATCAAGGTGCCCTGCGAGTGCCCGACCAGGTCCACCTTTCGAACCCCGGTGGCGCGGCGCACCTTGGCGATGAACGCCCCGAGCTCCTGCGCACTGTCCTGCATCCGGGTCATCCCGCCGAACTTCTCCGTCGCCGGGCCGCCGCTCTCGTCCACGCCGTAGGTCAGCGCGAACACGCAGTAGCCCTCGTTCGCGAGCAGCGGTGCGTAGGTCTGCCAGTTCGTGCTCTGGTTCCCGAACGTGCCGTGCACCAGTACCACCGGGCGTGGGTGCCGGCGAGTCGGTGTGCACGACCAGTCGTTGGAACCGGGTGCGTCCGTCTGCGCACCGCCCACGACCGCGTAGGGCACGAAGTTGTAGGGCACCGGGTAGTCGTTCTCCGCCGCGGCCGCGGTGCCTGCGAACAGTGGCACCGAGACGACCAGGGCGAGGAGCACGGACAGCCGGCGGACGGCGGTTCGGGTGAGGGACATGCTGTGCCCAACGAGGCATCCCTCCAGAGGTGACGCGCCGCCGACGGTCGACGGCCGCTGTCCCTTTACTCTGGTCCGGTGACTCGGGAGACACAGCGGACATTCGCGACCGCACTGCGCGTCGGCACCGCTCTGTTGAGCGCCGTCCTGCTCCCGTCCTGCTCGGGCCCCACCGCGCCGAGCGCCGAGCCCTCGCCGACGGCGTCGACTGCCATCGCCCCCACCACGGCTGCCTCCCCGTCGACTTCGACGGAGGCGAGCCCGGCGAAGAAGCGGTCGCGCGCCCCTGAACCCGGCGACCTGGCGACGCCCGCCACCAGGTCCGGGCCCCTGTCACGGTCGACGTTCCCGCACCCGCGATCGCTGGGCGCGCGCTGGGCCTACGCCGTCGACCCGGGCGACGCCGAGGAGGGCTACCTCGGCAACGGCACCCCGGCGCTCGAGCGGGACCCGGCGGAGGTCACGCTGGCGTCGGTGCCGATGGGTTGCCCCCGCCCGCACCGGCTCCCCCGTCCGGCGCACGCGCTCGAGGTCGACTACACCCGGTCGCACACCAAGGTGATCGCGATCCGGGCCCGCTTCGACGGCGCCGGCGAGGCCGGCCGGTTCTTCGACCAGCGTGCGAACACCATCTCCGCGTGCCGGGGCCGCAGTGGCGGACCGGCGATCGGCACCCTGGTCGACTCCGTGAGCCGGCCGTCCGACGGCGTGCTGCTCTCCGACCGCACCCCTCGATCCGATCCGTGGACGGA
>JBQCEF010000416.1:0-6509 GCA_051960495.1 Nocardioides sp.
AGCTCGCGCAGGCTGAACACCTCGACGTACGACGCGTCCTCGGCCAGAGGCAGCGAGACCGCGACGACGAGCCCGTCGGGCGTCTCGAACCGCTGCTGCACCGCCTTGCCGTGCTCGACCGCGGCGACGAAGGCGGCCGGCAGCCCGGTCTTGCCGCCGGGCATCTGGTCGGCGAACCAGCGGCCGTTCACCCAGGCCAGCGGGCTGGACGCCTCGCCCCCCGAGCTCTCAAGCTGCTCCAGCAGCTGGCGCACGGCCGGCCGGCCGGTGGAGAGCGCCGCGTTCACCGCCCGTGCGTTGAAGCGCGCCTGCCGCATCACGGTGTCGTAGCGCTGATCGGTCAGGTAGGTGCTCGCGATCGCGTGGGTGGTCAGCGCCAGCACGAGCGACAGCGCCAGGGCGCCGACGGCGAAGGACAGGCTCACCCGTCCGCGCAGTCCCAGCTGGAGGGATGTCACGGCACCAGCTTGTAGCCGACTCCGCGGACCGTCAGCACGTGCCGGGGGCTGCCGGGGTCGGCCTCGACCTTGCCGCGCAGCCGGCTCATGTGGACGTCCACGAGCCGGCCGTCGCCGAAGTAGTCGTAGCCCCAGACCTCCGCCAGCAGGGTCTCCCGGCTGACCGGCTCGCCGACGCGGCCGGCGAGCTGCTCGAGCAGCCGCCGCTCGGTGGTGGTGAGCGCCACCGGCCGGCCGTCTCGCAGCACGACCCCCTCACGCGGGCGGATCTCGAGGTCGCCGAGGAGCGTCGGCGCCGTCGGTGGAAGGACCCGGCTGCGGCGCAGCATCGCCCGGATCCGGGCCGACAGCTCCTTCGCCACGACGGGCTTGGTCATGTAGTCGTCGGCGCCGGCCTCCAGCCCCGCCACGATGTCGTGGCTGTCGCCGAGCGCCGAGACGACGATGACCGGGACGTCGGAGACCCGTCGGAGCCGCCGGCACACCTCGAAGCCGTCGACGTCGGGCAGCATCAGGTCGAGGACGACGACGTCCGGTGCCGACTCGGCGAATCCGGCCAGCGCGTCCTGGCCGGCCTCGGCCTCGCTGATCCGGTAGCCCTCGTCGCGCAGCGCCATCGCCAGGACGCGTCGTACCCGGGCATCGTCCTCGACCAGCAGCACCTTCCGTCCCTGCCCGCGCATGCTGCCCATCATGTCCTGGATGTCCGCTGACCTCTAGGCGGAGGCGATGACACGCTTCTCCTCGGAGAACAGGCAGGCGTCGGGGTGGTCGCTGGACCGGACCTCCAGGGCCGGCTCCTCGTGGGCGCACTCGTCCCGCGCCTTGAAGCACCGGGTCCGGAAGCGGCACCCGGACGGCGGGTCCGCCGGGCTGGGCACGTCGCCCTGCAGCAGGATGCGCTCGGAGCTGCCGCGCTGCCCGGGGTCGGGTGAGGGGACCGCGGAGAGCAGCGCCTGCGTGTAGGGGTGCGACGGGCTCTCGTAGATCTGCGCCTCGGTCCCCGTCTCCACGACGCGGCCGAGGTACATCACCGCGACGCGGTCGGAGGCGTGGCGTACGACGGACAGGTCGTGGGCGATGAACAGGTAGGACAGCATGAACTCGTCCTGCAGCGACTCCAGGAGGTTCACCACCTGCGCCTGCACGGACACGTCGAGCGCCGAGACCGGCTCGTCGCAGACGATGATCTTCGGGCGCAGCGCGAGGCCCCGGGCGATGCCGACGCGCTGGCGCTGCCCGCCGGAGAACTGGTGCGGATAGCGGTTGAGGTGGTCCGGGTCGAGGCCGACGACCTCGAGCAGCTCTTGCACCTTGGCCCGGCGGTCGCGCTTGGGGGCGACCTCGGGGTGGATCTCGAAGGGTTCGCCGACGATGTCGCCGACGGTCATCCGCGGGTTCAGCGACGTGTAGGGGTCCTGCAGCACGATCTGGATGTCGCGGCGGATCTCGCGCAGCCGGCCGCGGCTCATCGTGAAGATGTCCTCGCCCTGGTAGGTCGCGGTGCCGGCGGTCGGCTCCTCCAGCCGGAGCAGCAGCTTGGCGAGCGTGGACTTGCCGCAGCCGGACTCGCCGACCAGGCCGAGCGTCTCGCCCTCGTGGAGGTCGAAGTCGACGCCGTCGACGGCCCGCACGTGTCCCACCGTCTTCTTGAACACGATGCCGCGGTTGATCGGGAAGTGCTTGGTCAGCCCGCGCACGGACAGGAGCGGCTCACGCGTCTGCGCGCTCGTGGTCATGGAGCACCTCCTCGTAGTAGTGGCACGCGCTGGAGCGGCCCTGGCCCACCTCGTACAACGGCGGCTCGTCGACGCGGCAGTTGCCGCGGGCGCGGGGGCACCGGGGGTGGAAGCTGCACCCGGGTGGCACGCGGGTGAGGTTCGGCGGGGCGCCCCCGATCGGGGTCAGCCGGCCGCCCTTCTGCTCGAGCCGCGGGATGGATGCGATCAGCCCCTCGGTGTAGGGGTGGGCGGGCCGCCCGTAGAGCGCGTCGATCCCGGCGGTCTCCACGATGCGCCCGGCGTACCTCACCGCGACCCGGTCGGCGACCTGGGCCACGACGCCGAGGTCGTGGGTGATCAGGATCAGTCCCATCCCGGTGTCGCGCTGGAGCTCGGCGAGCAGGTCCATGATCTGGGCCTGGACCGTGACGTCGAGCGCGGTGGTCGGCTCGTCGGCGATCAGGATGTCGGGCTCGAGCGCGATCGCCATCGCGATCATCACCCGCTGGCGCATCCCGCCGGAGAACTGGTGCGGGTAGTCGTCGACCCGTTGGTCCGCCGAGGGGATGTGCACGCGGTCCATCAGCGCGACGGCGGCCCGTCGCGCGTCGGCTCGCGAGGCGCCGCGGTGGGTGCGGAACATCTCGGCGATCTGCCAGCCGACGGGGTAGACCGGGTTCAGGGCGCTGAGCGCGTCCTGGAAGATCATCGAGATGCGGTCGCCCCGGACGCGCCGGCGCCGCTTCTCGGGGAGCGTGAGCAGGTCCTCCCCATCGAACCTGACCCGGCCGCGGGTGATGAAGGCCGGGGGCGTGTCCAAGATCCCCATGATCGCCTGCGCGCTCACGGACTTGCCCGACCCGGACTCGCCGAGGATGGCCAGCGTCTCGCCCCGGTCGACGGTGTAGGTCACGCCGTCGACGGCGTGCACCACGCCGTCGCGGGTGCGGAACTCCACGGCCAGGTCCTCGACGCTGAGCAGGGTGTGCGGGTCGCCGGTGGTCATGTCACCTCAGCTTGGGGTCGAGGGCGTCGCGCAGCGCGTCGCCCATGAGGATGAAGCTCAGCACGGTCAGGCTGAGGAACAGGCCCGGGAACAGCAGCAGGTGCGGGGCGCTGAGCACCCGGCTCTGGGCCTCGCTGATCATCAGGCCCCAGGAGATGGCGGGAAGCTGGAGGCCGACGCCGAGGAACGACAACGAGGCCTCCGCGGCGATGATGATGCCGATGTAGATCGTCGCGTAGACGATCACCGGGGCGATCGCGTTCGGCAGCACGTGACGCAGCAGGATGCGTCGATCGCTCGCGCCGAGCGCCCTGGCTGCGTTCACGTAGTCGCTGTCGCGCACGCTGAGCACCGAGGACCGGGACAGTCGCGTCATCGTGGTCCAGCCGAGCAGCACCAGCACGAGCGTCACCCATGCCAGGCTGTGGTTCCCGATCACGCTGAGCACGACGATCGCGCCGAGGATGAACGGCAGCCCGAACACGATGTCGGTGAATCGCGAGATCAGCGTGTCGACCCGGCCGCCGAAGTAGCCGGCCAGCGAGCCGAGCAGCATCGCGATCGCGACCGAGCAGACGGTCGTGACGGTCCCGATGACGATCGAGACACGGGCCCCGTAGACGACCCGGGTGTAGTAGTCGCAGCCCTGCAGGTCGTAGCCGAACCAGTGCTCGGCACTGGGCCGGCGCAGCGAGTTCGACAGGTTGCAGTCGTAGGGGTCCTCGCCGGCGAACAGCTGGGGCACGGCTGCCATCACCACGAAGAGCAGGATCAGGCCGGCCGCCACCACGAACAGCGGGTTGTGCCGCAGCTCGCGCCAGGCGTCGGCCCAGAGGCTGGCCCGTCGACCCGACGGCTCGTCCGGCCCGGTCTCCGGCTCCTCGATCGCCTGGTCGGCGTCGACGGGGGTGCGGGTCTCACTCATAGCGGATCCTCGGGTCGAGCACTGCGTACAGGACGTCCACGACCAGGTTGGCGAGGATGAACACCAGCACCAGGGCGGTGACGATGCCCACCACGACCGGCCCCTCCTGCGCATGGATGGACAAGAAGACCTGCTGGCCGATCCCCGGGAGGTTGAAGATCCCCTCGGTGATGATCGCCCCGCCCATCAGCGCACCGAGGTCGATGCCGAGGTAGGTGATCACCGGGATCAGCGAGTTGCGCAGCGCGTGCCGGCCGACCACGCGCCTGCGGGTCAGGCCCTTGGCGGTGGCGGTGCGGACGTAGTCGGACCGGAGGTTCTCCACCAGGCTCGTCCGGGTGAGCCGCGCGACGTACGCCAGCGAGATCGCGCCCAGCACCAGCCCCGGAAGCAGGTAGCTGTACCAGCCCTGGGAGACGCCGGCGATCGGGAACCAGTGCAGCTTGACCCCCAGCAGGATCTGCGCGGTGAACCCGAGGACGAAGACCGGGATGGAGACGACCAGGGTCGTGCTCAGCAGCACCAGGTTGTCGATGAAGGAGCCCTTGCGCAGCCCGGCGAGGACGCCGGCGACGATCCCGATCACGATCTCGAAGGCGAACGCGACCAGGGACAGCTTGATCGTCACCGGGAACCGCTCGGACATGATGTCGGACACCTCGCGGCCGCGGAAGCTCTGCCCGAAGTCGCCCTGCAGCAGGCCGATCATGTACTTCCCGTACTGGACCAGGAACGGGTCGTCGAGGTTGAAGCGGTCCTGCAGCTCGCGGTAGACGGCCGGGGAGACCGGCTTGTCCCCGGAGAGCGCGCGGATCGGGTCACCCGGCAGCGCGTAGACCAGCGCGAAGATGATGAAGGTGGTCCCGATGAAGACGGGCACGGCCTGCAGCAGCCGTCGAGCCACGTAGCGGCCCATGTCGGACTCCTCGTCGGTGAGGTGGGGGTGGGGATCCTCCCGGGCGTCCCGGGAGAGGGAGAGGTTCGAGGCCGCCCGGGAGGATCGCGCGTGGTCCGGCTGCCCTCAGCCGGTCACCTCGATCTGCGAGGTGTTGACCCGGGTGAAGGCGTCGATGACGACGTTGCTCACCCGGTCGGAGTGGGCTGCCTGGACCTGGCCGAACCACATCGGGATGTTCGGCATGTCACTGAGGATCTGGTCCTCGGCCTGCTGGTAGAACTCGATGCCCTCGTCGATCGTCGGAGCCTGGTTGCCCTTCTCGATCAGCGCGTCCACCTTCTTGTTCGAGTACCCGAAGTTGTTCGAGGACCCGGAGGTGCTGTAGATCGGCTCGAGGTAGTTCTGCGGGCTCGGGTAGTCCATCACCCACCCGAGGCGGAACGGTCCGGTCACCTTCTCGGCGTCGAGCAGCTGCAGGTACTCCGCGAACTCCAGCGACTTGAACTTGATGTCCTTGATGCCGAGGTTGCTGCGCAGCTGGTTGGAGACCGACTCCATCCAGTCCTCGTGGCCGGCCCCGCTGTTGAACCACAGGGTCAGCGTGCCGTCGTAGCCGCCGGCCGCGTCGTACAGCTGCTTGGCCTTGTCCGGGTCGTAGCTGCACGACTCGCCGCACGGGTCGCCTCGCGAACCGGCGACGACGGGCGAGACCACGGACTTGGCGGGCTTCAGCGAGCCGTTGAAGATCGCCTTGATGATCGCCTCGCGGTCGATCGCCATGGAGATCGCCTTGCGCAGGCGGACGTCGGAGAACGCCTTGTCGTAGAGCGGGAAGCCGATGTAGGTGAACGACGAGCTCGGCCGCTGGATGAACCGGTCACCGAACTGTGCCTTCGCGTCCGCGAGCCGCTCGGGCGGGATGGCGTCCATCACGTCGAGGTTGCCGGCGAGCAGGTCGTTGTAGGCGGTGTTCACGTCGGAGTAGATCGCGAAGGTGACGTTCTCCGACTTGGCCTTGGCGCCGGCGTAGTTGTCGTAGCGCTTGACCTTGATCTCGCGGTTGTGCTTCCACGAGCCGTCCATCTGGAACGGGCCGTTCCCGATCGGCTGCTCCTCGAACGCCTTCGGGTCGTCCTCGTAGGCCTTCGGCAGGGGGTAGAACGCGGTGTAGCCGACGGTCAGGGGGAACTGGCTGAACGGGGACTTCAGCTCCACGGTGAAGGTGTGGTCGTCGACGATCTTCAGCCCGGACATCTCCGTGGCCTTCGGCTCGCCGCCGTCCTCCGGGGCCTGCAGGTCGTCGTAGCCGACGATGTTCTCGAAGAAGTAGGAGTTGCCGTAGGCGTTGGGGCTGTAGGCGCCGGCGTTCCACGCGCGGACGTACGACGCCGCGTCCACGGGCTCACCGTTGTGGAAGGTCCAGCCGTCCTTGAGCGTGATCGTCCACGTCTTCTGGTCGTCGGACTCGATCGAGGCCGCGACGGCGTCCTCGCTCTCGTCG